>NZ_BAAAVI010000069.1:0-25448 GCF_039534445.1 Streptosporangium fragile
TCCGGATTTCCATCATCCGGTATTCAAGGTGTCCACACCTCGGGGGCAGGGCCCATCAGCCTGCACGACGTCGCCTACCCGGGCTTCTCCTCCGCCCAGCAGCACGCCTACCAGCGCGCCACGGTCCTGACGGATCTGCTGAAGGCCGCGGACTGCCTGGACCGGTACCGGCTGCCGCTGCCCCGCTGGTGGCCCGATGTCTCCCGGCTGCGGATCCCGGTCCCGGCCTGGCTGCACCGGGTGGCCTTCGACCTGATGCTGCACAGCGAGCAAGCCCACCTCGACGGTGCCTCACACCACGACGCCCTCACCCGCGCCAGCCAGACCATCCTGAGGTAGGAGCTCGTCTTGGACCATGACGTCCCACCCCCGGCTGTGGATCCCGCCTGGGAGGACGCCCACACCGACTACGGCCCGGACCCTCGCCCGTGCCCGTCCCCCCGAGGGCTGGCCGTCAGCGACGCCGAATGGCGATCCTTCCTGGAAAACGACACTCCCAACGGGTGGCTGCTGCGCTCCAGCACCCTTTTGGAGACCCTGACCAGCGGCCGGCCGATCCACCTGATGCACACCACCACCTACCTGGAGTCCATCCGCGCCAGCAGGCAGCTCTACCAGGCCGCCGGATGCCTGGTCGGAGCGCTGTACTGCACGCCCCTCACCCGCGAGCCCGCTGGACTGCGACCGCACAACCTCGGTACCTGGCTGCTGGACAACAAGCCGGGCACCCACACGATCGTGTTCGAGGTCGACCCCGGCCGTCCGATGCCCGCCGAAGGGATCGACTACCTGCGGCTGGGCGGTGTTCACCTGCGCACCTACCTGGACCACCAGGCGTTCCTCACCGCCGCCGAAGACGACCAGATCCGCCGGGCGGCCGTTCAACGGATACGGCAGGCCAGCGAGTACCTCGACCTGCTGCTCGCCGCCGCGTGCGGCACCACCCCGCCGACCGGCCACCTCCTCGACCGGCTCGCCGCCGCCGTGAACGCGGTGCCGTTCCTCGGCTACCTGTACTTCGAGGCGGCCGCGGAGTACCTGATGCTCCACTCGACCAGCCGGGAGACTGCAGCGTGCGCCCAGGCCGGGGAGCTGAACAACCGCCCGTACAAGCGGCTGGCGTTCACCGCGGTGGACACGATGGGGCACCTGTTCGACCTGGCACTGTTCCATCCCGGCCGTGACCGGCTCCAGGAGCTGATCGGCCAGATCGAGCCCGACCTGGTCCCGGGTGCAGTCGGCTACATCAGTCGCCGCGTGGCGCACCTGTTCGCCTGCGCGGCACTGGAACCCGGCGCGGACGCCACCACCGTCACCTTCCGCGAGGCCACCTTCGGCACCCTCGCCCGCACCGCGCCGGGACTGCTCGGGCAGATGCTCTTTCGGCTGCTGCGCACCAACCCCCGCTACCCCCAGCTGTTCCCGATCATCGAGCAGGCCAAGGCGACCGCCGCGTCCGCCTACTGGAACGCACGCGGGATCCCCACCCCGTTCAACGGCGTGATCCCCAAGGGGGAGATCGGCCTCAACCTCGCCTGGCCCGCCGACGCTCGCGCCTGGGTCACCGACACCTGCCAGCGGGGCCTGCTGCACCCCGTCGAAGAACTGGAGCTGACCTTCGTGCCGCGCCTGGCGGACCTGCGCGAGACCGCGCTGGGCCGCGCCCGCTTCGCCCTCACCACCGGCGCGCGAGCTGACGCGTTCCCCCTCCCTCCCGCGGCGGACGCCGCCGCAGTGACCAACCACTGAGAAAGGAAACCCCCGTCTGATGCGTGTTGCGCTACTCGGCGGCGCCGGTTACATCGGCGCCGTCGCCACCCGCTTCCTGTCCGCGCTGGGCCACCACGTCACGGTGGTCGACGGCCTGATCTACCAGCGTGACGACCAGCGGCTGCTGTCCACCGCCACCAGCTTCATCCACGCTGATCTGCGCGACGCCGACGCGCTGCGCCAGGCACTCACCGGAGCTGATGCGGTCGTGCACATGGGCGGCCTGGTGGGCGAGCCCGCCTGCAGCCTCGACGAGCGCCTGGCCGTCGAGCTGAACTTTGCCTCCCCCGTCCTGGCCGCCGTCGCGGCCCGCGACCTCGGGGTCCCGCACTACGTGCTGTTCTCCTCGTGCAGCGTCTACGGCCAGCGGGAGGGCACCGTCGACGAGGACACCACCCCCCGCCCGCTGGGCGTTTACGCCCGCACCAAGGTGCTGGCCGAGCAGTACGTCACCGACCTGCTGTCCGGCTGCGCCGATGTGACGGTGCTCCGCCTGGCGACCGTGCACGGCCCCTCCCCGCGCCAGCGTCTGGACTCGGTCGTCAACCGCATGACCGCCCAGGCGGTGGCGACCGGCCGTATCCCGCTCAACGGCGGCTCCCAGCGCCGCCCTCTGGTGCACGTCGGTGACGTGGCCGAGGTTCTGGCCGCCGTGCTCGGCCACCCCGATGGGCACCGCGTCCTCAACGTGGGCGCCGACCGGGAGAACTACACCATCGCCCAAATCGCCGAGACTGTCGTCCGCGCCGTGTCGGGAGCGCTCATCGACCGCGGCCCGGAACGCGACGAAGCCGACGCCCGCGACTACCGCACCTCCTTCAGCCGCCTGGCCATGCTGTTTCCCGGGAGCTGCTCGACTCCGCTGATCGACGGTGTCCGCCAGATCGCAGGGGTGATCACCGACCGGCGCATCACCGACCCCGACCTGCCGGAGTACGACAACCTCCGGGGCCTGCGGGCCTGCCACAGCGCCGGATTCCTGAAGGCGATCCGCTCGGCCGAGTGCGAGCGCCTGCACGACGCCTACGCCCGCGCCTACGAAGGGGCACTGCGATGACCACACAGATCCAAAACCTGCAGCGGATGCCGTGGAACCAGCCGTCGCTCGGGGAGGAGGAGATCGCCGAAGTCGTGGACACGCTGCGTTCGGGCTGGCTGACCCACGGCCCCAAGGCCACTCGTTTCGAGAGCGCGGTCCGCGACGAGCTCGGCGTGCAGGACGCCTTCGCCGTGTCCTCCTGCACCGCGGCCCTGCACCTGGCGCTGCTGGCCGCCGGGATCGGCGCCGGGGATGAGGTGATCACTCCGAGCCTGACGTTCTGCGCCGCTGCCAACGTGCTGCGGCAGGTGGGCGTGCGACCGGTCTTCGTCGACGTGGAACCGGCCACCTACAACCTGTGCCCCGAGCAGACCGCGGCCGCGATCACCGCCGCGACCAAGGCCATCGTGGTCATGCACTACGGAGGCCACCCGTGCGACCTAATCGCCTTCCGTGACCTGGCCGACCGCTACGGGCTGGTCCTGATCGAGGACGCCGCTCACGCGCTGCTGGCCCGCCGCGACGGCCTGCGCGCCGGATCAGTCGGTGACCTGGCCACCTTCAGCTTCTACGCCAACAAGGTGATCACCACCGGGGAAGGCGGCATGCTGGTCGGACGCCCCAGCCTGATCGAGCGGGCCCGGCTGCTGGGACGGCACGGCATCGACGCCCCGGTATGGCAGCGCCGCCGCAGCGCCGACTACGAGGTGACCGTACCGGGCCTGAAGTACGTGATGTCGGATCTGGCCGCCGCTGTCGGGCTGCGGCAGTGGAGCAAGCTGGCGGCCTTCACCGCGCGCCGCGCGGAGATCGCCGCCGCCTACACCCGCGCTCTATCCGGCCTGCCTGGTCTCGCTACGCCGCGCGTCCTGCCCGGCGTCGAGCACGGCTGGTTCCTCTACTCGGTCTTCATCGACCCCGAGCACGCGCCGCTGACACGCGACCAGGTGGCCGACCGCCTGCACACCGAACACCTGATCGCGACGAGCCAGCACTTCCGCCCGGTGCACACCTTGCAGGTCTACGCCGGCAGCGCCGACCGGCCGCTGCCGGTCACCGAGACCGCCGCCGTCCGGCAGCTGTCACTGCCCTGCTACCCGGCGATGACCGACCAGCAGGCCGAGCGGGTCATCACCGCCGTCCACGAGTTGTGGGGCCGGAGAAACTGACGGCCACCAGGGGGCCGGACGGAGCCGAACGTCAGCGCCCGATCCGGCCCCCGCGCCCAGCCGTCCCCGATTAAGGTGAACCGTCCGCAGCGTGACGACCAGATGAGCAGCACGCGGCCTCTGCGTATCCGCCGCCTCGCCCATGACTCGTCACCACCAGACAGCAGAGGAAGACCGGTGAACAGCATCTCGCGCCCAACGGTCGGCGCCGTGGTCTTGACCATGAACGACCGCCCCGCCGAGTTCCCCGCCGCCATGGCCTCCCTGCTGTCGCAGGAAGGCGTCGAGCTGGACGTGGTGGTGGTCGGCAACGGCTGCGCACCAGAGCACGTGCCCGACGACGTGCGGACCATCGCCCTACCGGCGAACGTCGGCATCCCCGAAGGACGCAACATCGGCGCCGCCAACGTCAAAGGCGACCTGCTCTTCTTCTTCGACAACGACGCCGTGCTCCCCACCCCTGACGTGCTGGCCCGGCTCGCGGCGGAGTTCGCCCGCGATGCGCGCCGCGCCTTCGTCCAGCCCCGCATCGCCGACCCGGAAACCGGCATCACCCTGCGGCGCTGGGTGCCCCGCCTGCGCACCTCTCGCCCCGACCGTGGCGGCACCGTGACCGTCATGGCCGAAGGCGTCGTCATGATCCGCCGCGACGCGTTCGAGGCCGCCGGCGAATGGCCAGGCCACTTCTTCCTCTTCCACGAGGGAATCGACCTGGCCTGGCGGCTGTGGGACCGCGGCTACGTCGGCCACTACGCGCCTGACGTCGTCGTCCACCACCCGGTGACCGACCCGGCCCGCCACGCTGTCTTCTACCGGCTCAACGCCCGCAACAGGGTGTGGCTGGCGCTGCGCAACCTGCCCGCCCCGCTGATCCCCCTCAACCTCGCCACCTGGATCCTGGTGACCCTGTGGCGCTTTCGCGACGCTGCCGCACTGCGCGCTTCCCTGGTCGGCCTCGCCGAGGGGCTCCGCGGCGGCCACGGAGGCCGAGCGCCCATGCGCTGGTCGACGGTGGCTCGGCTCACCTTCGCCGGACGGCCTCCCACCTGCTAGCGACCGGCGGCCGTCACCTTACGTAGCCGTCCTCCATCGATATCGTCGCCCCGCCGCCGACCACGCGCAGGCCCGCGGCGATACGCCGGGCCGGCACCGCAGGCACCAGCGTCGGGACCTGTTCCGGTGATGCGAAGACCCACCCGGCCAGTTCCTCTTCCTGCAGCCGGATCGCGGCGATCTCCTCCTCGTCCAGGACACCGCCGTCGTACATGAAGATCATCCCGTCGTGCGGCCAACCAGGCCGCGGCGGCACCCAGTCCACCACCAGCAGCCGACCCACCGGCCGGTCCAAGGCGAGTTCCTCAGCGACCTCCCGGCGGGCCGCGGCCTGCGGGGACTCGCCCTGATCAATGGAGCCGCCGGGCATCTCGAACTCGGGCTTGTAGACCGGATCGACCAGCAGCACCTCACCGGCCGCATTGCGCAGCAGGACGCTCGCGCCCATCCACTTGCGGGGCAGGGACGCCGCGTACGGGTCGATGAGGACGGCCGGAGACTCATCCATCGCCATGACAGTGAACGTAGCCGGGGGCACGACCGGCAGTCTGCGAAACGCGTACTCCGATCAAGAACGGAACCCCCATCGCCGAACGTCTCGTCGAGCATGAGCCGGTCGCGGAGATGGCGCACCGCTACGGCGAGATGTCCACTGCCTCGGTGGGCCGGGGCTGAGACATCCGATGGGCGGGGCGTGTCAAGTCGGTCCGGAGTGACCGCCGACGCGAACGGCGGGGTGCGGGCACGATGAGGTGCGCGTCGGTGGTTGCTCCGGCGCGGGGGTCTGAGGGCTGCGAAGCCGGCTGATACACCACTTCGCTGGACATGACCCTCGGCCGTCTACGCGGCATCGGCCTTTCGGGTCGTCATGGACCGCATGGCGCCACACCCTGAGATCACGGACCACCCCGCGGCGTGCCCCGAAGTTCCCGGAAGCGTTCCACGAGCTTCCGAAATCTCCACCCCCACCTGGGAAAACAGGGCCGAGGACATTCCGCGTATGTTCCGCGAGCACTGGCATGCGGCTGCGTACGGCTGCCTGCGGCTGCATGGGAGGGGCAGGCGGCCAACATGCAAAAGACCAGGTCAGCCGGTGGATGACCTGGTCTCGGTTGCGCGCCCTGCAGGATTCGAACCTGCGACCGTCGGATTAGAAGTCCGGTGCTCTATCCAGCTGAGCTAAGGGCGCTCCCGCCTAATTGTGCATGATCCAGGGAGTGCTCATGCATCGGTTTTGCGGCTGTGTCGCAGGGATCACTCTAAGGGGTGGCGGCCGGGGAGGTGGAGGAGGTCCCGGTGGTGTGGTGTACGGGGCGTGTCAGCCAGGAGTGTGCCGGTCGGGGCGGCCGGGGTGTGGCGGTGTCCGCGCCTCCGCCGCTGCGCTCCCGGGTCTCCGCCTCCGCTTCTGTCTCCGTGTGTGTTCCCGGCTTCGTGCTCCTGCCTCCGTGTTCCCGGCTCTGTGTCTTCGGCTTCTCCGGTGGCTCCGGTGAGCCTGCTCCGGAGCCGTGGATGCCACCGATCTTACGGATGTCCCTTTTGGTCATACTGGTGCTGACTGATCTGCCGGAATCGTCCTCGTGGGATGACGGATCGGTCTAGGCTCGCATGCCATGTTCGTCGGCACGCTCGAAGAGGAGATCCCGCTTCTGGGCGGTGACGTCACCGACGGGGTGGTACGGGTCGGTGACACCGTCCGCAGGCCCACCAGGGCTTCCAGTCGTTCGGTGCACGCGCTGCTGCGTCACCTGGAGCGGTCCGGGTTCGACGGCGCGCCCCGGGCGCTGGGGGTGGACGAGCAGGGCCGGGAGATCCTGAGCTACGTGGTGGGTGAGTCGGCGGCCAGGCCGCTGCCCGCGTACGCGCTCACCGACGAGTCCCTGGCCGCCCTGGCGAGGCTGCTGCGCAGGTTCCACGACACCGCCGCGAGTTTCACACCGCCGCCGGGGGCCGTCTGGGAGGCCGGGTCCAACGACGACGCGGCCCCGCAGCTGATCGGGCACTGTGACGTCAACCTCGACAACGTGGTCTTCCGTGACGGGCTCCCGGCCGCGCTGATCGACTTCGACATGGCCCGGCCGACGACCCGGTTGTTCGACGTGGTGACGACCCTGCGCCACTGGGCACCGATCGCCGACCCCGTCGATCTGGAGCCGCTCCAGCGCCGTCTCGCGGTCGGCCCGCGGCTGCGGCTGTTCTGCGACGCGTACGGTCTCACCGCGCGCGACCGCCGCCGCCTGCTGGATCTCGCGCGGCTTCGTTTCGACCGCTCTTACCACGCCATGCGCGCCAAGGCCGCGGCCAAGGGCGGTGGGTGGGCCCGGATGTGGGCGGGGGGCGCGGGCATGCGCATCCGCCGTGCCTGCGCCTGGCTGGAGGCTCACCAGGACGAGCTTCACGAGCATCTCGTCTGACCGATTCGGCTCCGTGTGGTCCGGGTGCGGCCGGGGTGGGAGAATTCCCGGTCGCGGTCGGGACGAAGGGCGCCGCGACCATGGCCGGGATGAGGGGACGTGATCGTGGCAGGGGTAGGACGTGTGACGGCTCCGGCGGGCAGCCGCGGGACGCGGCGGTGGGGCCGGGGAGGGGCTGGGGGCCCGGGGTGGTTGAGGGGCCCGGGAGGGGCTGAGGGCTCGGGGTGGTTGAGGGGCCCGGGGTGGTTGAGGGGCCCGGGGTGGGCCGAGGGGCTGGGGATGCTCGCCGGGGTCGCGATCGACGCCGTGCTCGCCGACCCCAGGCGCGGGCACCCGGTCGCGCTGTTCGGCACCGCCGCCGCGGCGGTGGAGCGGCGGGTGTACGGCGATGACCGGGCCGGAGGCGTGCTGCACGTCGCGCTGTGCGTCGTCCCGGTGGCGCTGCTCGGCCACGTCGCGACCCGGCCGCGCAACCCGCTGGTGCGCGGCGTGCTGAGCGCCGTGGCGACCTGGTCGGTCATCGGCGGTACGACGCTGGGCCGCGAAGGGGTGGCGATGGCGGAGTCCCTGGAGGCCGGTGACCTCGCCGGGGCTCGGAGGCGGCTGCCGCACCTGTGCGGGCGCGATCCGTCCAGGCTGGAGGCGCCCGAGCTGGCCAGGGCCACGGTCGAGTCGATCGCGGAGAACACCTCCGACGCGGTGGTGGCGCCGCTGTTCTGGGGTGCGGTGGCCGGGGTGCCCGGCCTGCTCGCGTACCGGGCGGTCAACACGCTGGACGCGATGGTCGGCCACCGCAACGCGCGCTACGAGCGCTTCGGCTGGGCCGCGGCCCGGCTGGACGACGCGGCGAACCTCGTGCCCGCCCGGATCACCGGCCTGCTCGCCGCGCTCGGCGCGCCGCTGGTCGGCGGTTCGGTGCGGCGGGCGGTCGCGGTGCTGCTCCGGGACGGCCACCGCCACCCCAGTCCCAACGCGGGCCGCTGCGAGGCGGCCTTCGCGGGGGCGCTGGACCTCACGCTGGGCGGCACCAACGTCTACGGTTCCCGTGTGGAGCACCGGCCGGAGATGGGTGACGGGCCCAAGCCCTCGGTCGAGGACATCCGCCGTTCGGTACGGCTGGCCCGCGCGGTCGGTCTGGCCGCCGCAGGTCTGGCCGTGCTGGCCGCTTTCCGCCGCCGTGGATAGGCGGTCATCCTTCGCCGCCACCGTCCTTCGCCGCCTTGGGGTAGGCGGCCGTCCCTCGCCGCCGTAGGTGGGCGCTCGCCCTTCGCCGCCTCAGGTGGCGGGTCGGCGAATCCACGCGGGTAGCGAATCCACGGGGGTCGGCGAATCTACGCGGGTGGCGGATCTACACAGGGCGGCGAATCCACGCGGGTGACGAATCCACGCGGGGCGGCGAATCCGGCGGGTTCGGGAGGGGCCGGCGGGGTCGGGGAGGAGGGGGCCGGTGGCCGGTATGGCCGCCGGACCGGCATCCTGGTCATCATGATGGTCGATTCCCCCGCAGAAGTGCCTTCTGGTGATTTTCCTCATGACGTTGCCCGATCCCGACGGGTCGGGACGGGCGAGGTGGCGGCGTGAGAGGGGCGCTGCTGGTCGCCGGGACCACCTCCGACGCGGGGAAGAGCGTCGTCACCGCGGGGATCTGCCGCTGGCTGGCCCGGCAGGGGGTCAAGGTCGCGCCCTACAAGGCGCAGAACATGTCGCTCAACTCCTTCGTCACCGCCGACGGCGCCGAGATCGGCCGGGCGCAGGCGATGCAGGCCGCCGCGTGCGGGCTGGAGCCCACCGCGGACATGAACCCGATCCTGCTCAAGCCGGGCAGCGACCGGCGCAGCCAGGTCGTGGTGATGGGCAGGCCGCTGGCCGACGTGGACGCGATGGAGTACTGGGACGTCAAGGACCGGCTCCGGCAGGTCGCGGTGGAGGCGCTGGAGCGGCTGCGGGACTCGTACGACGTGGTGGTCTGCGAGGGCGCGGGCAGTCCGGCGGAGATCAACCTGCGCCGGGGTGACATCGCGAACATGGGTCTGGCCCGTGCCGCGAGTCTGCCGGTCGTCGTGGTCGGCGACATCGACAGGGGCGGGGTCTTCGCCTCGTTGTACGGGACGGTGGCCCTGTTGGAGCCCGCGGACCAGGCGCTGATCGCCGGATTTGTGATCAACAAGTTCCGGGGGGCGCGCGAGCTGCTCGAACCCGGGCTCGACATGATCAGGGAGCTGACCGGCCGCGAGGTGTACGGGGTGCTGCCCTGGCTGGACGGCCTCTGGCTGGACGTCGAGGACTCCCTGGCTCTGGACAACCGGCCCGCGACGGGGGCGCGCACCCCGTACGGCAGGCAGACCCTGCGGGTGGCGGTGGTGCGGCTGCCGCGGATCTCCAACTTCACCGACGTCGACGCGCTCGCCTCCGAGCCGGGCGTGGCGGTGCGCTTCGTCACCTCCCCGGCGGAGCTCGACGACGCCGACCTGGTGGTGCTCCCCGGCTCCCGGGCCACGGTCTCCGACCTGGCCTGGCTGCGCGCCACCGGCCTGGCCGCGGCCCTGCCCGGTCGCGCCGTGCTGGGCATCTGCGGCGGTTACCAGATGCTCGCCGGGACCATTCGCGACGACGTCGAGTCGGGGGCGGGCCTGGTGGAAGGGCTGGGGTTGCTGCCCGCGACGGTGGAGTTCGCGCCGGAGAAGACGCTCGGCCGCCCGGTCGGCGCCGCGTACGGCTGCCGCGTCGCGGCGTACGAGATCCACCACGGGGTGGTGACGGCCGAGGGCGGCGAGCCCTTCCTGGACGGCTGCCGGGTCGGCTCCGTCTGGGGCACCACCTGGCACGGCGCCCTGGAGAACGACGACTTCCGCCGGGCGTTCCTCGCGGACGTGGCCGCGGTCTCCGGCCGCGACTTCACCCCGGCACCGGGTGTGTCGTTCGCCGCGCTGCGGGAGGAGAGGCTGGACGCGCTGGGTGACCTGATCGAGCGGCACGTCGACACGGACGCCCTGCTGCGGCTGTTGGAGGGCGGCGCCCCACCGGACCTGCCGTTGCTGCCGCCCGGCGGCGCGCTGCGCGGCGCCCCGGACTTCTCGCAGAATGGAGAGAGCAGGGGAGGTGGGCGATGATCCGAATCGTGATGTTCCTCTTCGTCGTCGCAGTGATCGCCGTGGTGTTCTTCGGCGCCGCTCTGGTGCTCCGCTCCGCCGGGGTGCTCGGGCCCGTTCCCGAGGATCCGCGCGAGATCCTCAAGCGCCGCTACGCGGCCGGCGAGATCGACGAGGACGAATACCTTCGCCGTATGTCAGGTCTTTCCCAGGATTGGTGACCGTCCGCTCCCGGGAGCGGTCTCCGGCGGGGTCAAGCCCGACGGGTCTTCGGGCGGGTGGGCCCGGCCGGGAACGCTCTCCGGGGACGGGCGCGAGACAGGCGGGGTGCTTTCGGGGGTGGGACGGGCGGCGGCGTTCTCCGGAGGGCGGCGTTCGGCGGCGTGCTCCGGGGACAGGCGTTCTCCGGTGGACGGGCGCGCTCCGGGGACGGGCATGAGACGGGCGGGGGTGCTCCCGGGGAAGGTTCAGGCCGCGGGGGTGGGGGCCGGGCGGTTCTCCGTGATCCAGGCGTCGATCCTCTCCCAGTGGTCGAAGAGCCAGCGGATCTGGCTCTCGCGGTCGCGCGGCACGTCGGCGGCCCGCACCCGCCACCACTTGGCCCTGATCTCGGCGCGCAGCGGCAGCCTGCGCCAGATGTCGCCGAGGGTGACCAGGTCGTCGAGGCCGGTGTGGGCGACGAAGATCACGTCTGCCTCGGGGCAGGCGTCGATGGCGGCGATGGCCCCGTTGGGGCGGGGCGGCAGCAGGTACTCCATTCCGCGGGCTCGGGCGGCCTCCTCGGCCAGGCCCTTGAGCTCCAGCCGGAGGATGGCCCGTAGGCGGCGCCTCGGGGTGAAGTTGCCGCCCTCCGGGAAGATCACCAGGGCGTCGTCGGCGTCCATGCCGGAGGCCAGGCGACGGATCTCGGCGAGGACGCCGCTCTCGGCGGTCCCGCGGGGGACGAAGGCGTTGGGGAGGCGGTTGACCACCACGTCCAGCGACGGGTCGAACTGCAGGGCCGCCTTCATCACGATCCTCGGGCGCCGGTCGTACCTGGCCAGGAGGTGGTGGACGAGCAGGAACGAGTCACCGGGGCCCGCGTGGCGGGACAGGACGACGACCGGGCGGGTCAGCCGGCGGGACAGCTCGTCGGGGGTCGGCGGCGGCTCGTCGATCCGGACGCTCAGTTGGAAGATGCGCACGGCCGCGCCGTACACCCTCGACAGGAACCACCGGATCAGCGCGTAGTGCCGCTCCTGGTGCTCGTCGCGGTGGAGCCGCCCGCCGAACCCGCAGGCCACCCAGAGCCCCAGGCAGGCGGCGAGCGCCATCGACTCCAGGGTCAGCCACGCCACCGCGAACCAGACCAGCCGGGTGCCGCGCCGCTGCGGGGGCGGCAGGCGCAGCGAGGCCGCGGCCACCACCAGCAGCCAGACCGGCAGGGTGACCACGGCGACCACGGTGAGCACGATGACGAGGGGCGCGAGGACCAGTCGGCGGATGATACGGGGAGGCAGCACGAGCGGCTCCTGCCTGTGCCTGTGTGCGGTGTGCCTCAGGTGGGCGAGTGCTCGGCCAGGTAGCGGGACGAGGCCCGATAGGCACGTTCGATATTTCCAGATATATGCGATAAATCCCGATAGCGCAGCTGGGAGAGGTCCACCCCCGGGCGGGGCTCGGTCCCGGCCGGCATGACATGGACTTCGATGCCCGAGGGCAGTGCCGCCATCTCCTCGGCGAAGCGGTGCCGCCGGGCGATCTCGAAGGCGATCAGGCCGACCTCCCACGGCCGCCGCGGGACTGTGAGAGGGCGCTCGATCCGGCCCACGTGCAGGACGTACACCCTGCGGGCGCCGAGCGCGACGGCCCGGCCGACCGGGATGCTGTGCACCAGTCCGCCGTCGAGGAAGTGGCTGTCGCCGACGCGGATCGGCGGGAGCAGCCCGGGGACGGCGCAGGAGGCGAGGACCGCGTCGACCAGGGAGCCCCGGGTGAACCAGTGCGCGGCGGCGCGTTCGACGGAGGCGGCCACGCACTGGAACGGCACCGCCAGATCCTCGATGCGGGAGACCGGGAGCGTCCGGGCCAGCAGAGCGCGCAGCGGGACGGGGGAGTGCAGGTGCGTGCCGGTCCTGGCGAGAGTGGACAGCTTGGTGACCCATGAGCCCGCGAAGGCCGTGCGGACCACGTCGGAGCGCCACAGCGTGGTCAGCCGGGTGACCGCGTCGTCCGGGAAGGCCGCCAGCATCGCCCCGTTCAGCGCGCCCACGGACGTGCCGACGATCACGTCCGGCTTGATGCCCGCCTCGTCGAGCGCCCGGAGCATGCCCACCTCGTGGGCACCGAGCACGCCCCCGCCGCCCAGCACGAAGGCTGTCTCCATGCTCATGGCATCACGATAGACGCCGCCCCGCCCTGCGACGCTCCGCCCCGGGCGGGCCGTCAAGTCTCGAAATTATTTGATCTTTGCGGCAGATTGCATGACATCACCGTCACCGCCGTGGAGGCCCCCATGACCCGCAAAGCCGGAGAGCACGCGATCGTCCTGGGCGCGGGGGTGAGCGGTCTGCTCGCCGCGCGCGTGCTGACGGACTTCTACGAGCGCGTCTCCCTCGTCGAGCGCGACCCGCTGGGTGGCGGCGAGCCCCGCAGGGGCGTCCCGCAGGGGTTCCACGCGCACGCCCTGCTCCCGCGCGGCCTGCAGGTGATGGAGGAGCTGTTCCCCGGCGTCACCGCCGAGATGGTCGCCGCGGGCGCGGTGCCGTACGAGATGATCGTCCAGCTTCGGATGATCATGGGCGGGTACGAGTTCGCCAAGATGCCGACCGGGGAGTCGGGGGTGTCCGCGACCCGGCCGTTCCTGGAAAGCCACCTGCTGCGCAGGGTGCGGCGGCTGGACAACGTGGAACTGCTGGATCGCTCCCAGGTCACCGGTGTCATGACGGGCGACGGCCGGGTCGTCGGCGCGACCGTCGCCGGGGACGGCGGCGAACGCGAACTGCCCGCCGACCTCGTCGTCGACGCGATGGGCCGGGGCGGGCGGGCGCTCGCCTGGCTGGAGGCGATGGGCTTCGACCGGCCCGAGGAGGAGACGGTCAAGGTCGGGGTCGCCTACGCGACCTGGTATCTCCGGTTGCCCGAACGGGCTCTGGGCGAGGACCGGATGATCCTCGTGGGCTCCTACCCCGGGCAGCCCAAGGGCGCGGCGCTCTGCGCCGTGGAGGGTGACCGCTGGCTGGTGACGCTGGGCGGCAGCGCCGGGATGCGCCCGCCCACCGACCCGGAGGGGTTCTACGCCTGGCTCGACGAGGCCGCCCCCGCCGACGTGGCCGCCGCCGTGCGCGCGGCCGAGCCGCTCGGCGAGATCGGCGCGGCGAGAATCCCGACGAGCGTGCGCCGCAGGTATGAGCGGCTGGCCCGGTTCCCGGAAGGGCTGCTCGTCACCGGTGACGCGATCTGCAACTTCAACCCGATCTACGGTCAGGGCATGGCGGTGGGCGCCCTGGAGGCCCTCACGATGCGCGACAGCCTGCGCGGGGGCGTCGATGACCTGGCCCGTCGCTACTTCGCCGCCGTCGCCAGGGTCCTCGACCCGGCCTGGCAGCTGTCCACGGGCGCCGACCTGGCCCTGCGGGAGGCCAAGGAGGCCCGGCCGCTGCGGGTCCGCGCGCTCAACGCCTACGTCCGCCGGCTCCAGCGGGTCGCCGCCCGCGATCCGCGCGTCGCGGTCGCCTTCAGCCGGGTCAGCGGTCTGCTCGACCCGCCCTCGGCCCTGATGCGTCCCGGCGTGGTGTGGCGGGCCGTACGCGGCTGAACCCCGCCGGTCCCGCGGCACGGTGGAGCCCGCGGCCGTGGGGCCGGGGAACGATGGAGCCCGCGGCCGTGAGACCGGGGAACGGCGGTGTTCCGGAAGCGCGCAACGAAGCGGCGGCCGGGTACGGCGGCGTTCCGGAAGCGCGCAACGAAGCGGCGGCCAGATGTCGGACTCCGGTCATGGTCCCGGCCCGGGGAAGCGGGCACGATCGGACGCATGACAGCGGTAGTGCAGACCGAGGGGCTCACCAAGTTCTACGGTGAGCGCCGGGGCCTTGAGGATCTCGACCTGGAGATCCGCCCCGGAGAGGTGTTCGGGTACCTCGGCCCGAACGGCGCGGGAAAGACGACCACGATTCGACTGCTGCTGGACATCATCCGGCCCACCCGGGGGCGGATGACCGTCCTGGGCGGGAACCCCCGGGACCCGGGCCTGCGGAGCCGGATCGGTTACCTGCCCGGGGAACTGGCCCTGGAGGGACGCGAGCGGGCCCGCGACTACCTCGACTTCCTCGGTGCCGTACGTGGCGGCGTGCCCAGGGGACGGGTCGAGACGCTGGCCGAGCGGCTGGACGCCGACCTGTCGGCGCGGATGGGCAAGCTCTCCAAGGGCAACAAGCAGAAGGTCGGGCTCATCCAGGCTTTCATGCACGAGCCGGAGTTCCTGATCCTCGACGAGCCGACCAGCGGCCTGGACCCGCTGGTGCAGCAGGAGTTCCTGGCGATGGTCCGGGAGGTCCGCGCCTCCGGCCGGACCGTGCTGATGTCCTCCCACGTGCTGGCCGAGGTCGAGGACGTCTCCGACCGGGTCGGCATCGTCCGGGGCGGCAGACTGGTCGCGGTGGAGGACGTCGCCGCGCTGCGGGAGAAAGCGGTGCGGCGGGTGGAGTTCCACTTCGACGCGCCTGTGCCCCGCGGGGCGTTCGAGAACCTGCCCGGGGTGCGGGACCTGCGGGTGGAGGGGGCCGCGGTGCGCTGCGTCATCGACGGCCGCCCGGACGCGCTGGTCAAGGCGGCGGCGAGGTTCACCGTCGTTCACATGGTCAGCGCCGAGCCCGACCTGGAAGAGATCTTCCTGACCTACTACAGCGAAGAGGAAGAGGAGGCGCGTCATGCCCGCGCTGGTGTCGAAGAGCCTGCGTGACTACCGCCGGGCGCTGATCGGCTGGACCGTCGGCATCTGCGCGTTCTTCGCGCTGTACCTGTCGTTCTATCCCACCGTCGCGAGCAACCCCGAGCTCTACGGGAACGTGGCGCTGACCAAGTTCCCCGGGGCGATGCGGGATCTGATAGGCGGGTTCGAGGGTGGTTTCACCAGCGGGGTCGGATACCTGCAGTCGCTGGTCTACCAGCTGTTCGGGCCGCTGCTGTTCATCACGTGCGCCGCGGTGCTCGGCAACCGGGCGATCGCCCAGCCCGAGGAGTCGGGCACGCTGGAGCTGGTCGTCACCCTGCCGATCGACCGCAGGCGGCTGGTCCTGGAGCGCTTCGCCGCCCTGGCCCTGGGCCTGCTCGCGGTGGCCGCGATCAGCCTCGTGCTCGTGCTCGGCATGGTCGCCGCCGTCGACATGGACGTGCCCGCGGACCGGATCCTGGCCGGCCACACCGGCGTCTTCCTGCTCGCGCTCCTCTTCGGCACGCTCACTCTCACGGTGGGGGCGGCCGCCGGCCGCCGGGGGATCGCCATGGCGGTGGTCGGGACGGTCGCGGTGGCGGGCTACGTGGTCGAGACCATGGGCAAGAACGTGGACGCGGTGTCGTGGCTGCGCTGGATCTCGCCGTTCCACTACTACCTCGACGGCCGGCCGATCTACCAGGGCTTCCCCATGGTGGACTATCTCGTGCTGGCCGGGGCGACCGTCGTACTGCTCCTGACCGCGATGCCGGCCTTCGATCGGCGTGACGTGGGAGTTTGATGGACGAGCTGCTGGGCGATCACCTCCGGGCGTTGCGGGAGGCGGTCGCCACCGGCAGGCTGCCCGGCCGGGCCGAGCTCGACGGCTGCCGCGCGGCCGGCGCGCGGGCCGCGGAGCGGGGGCTGCCCGTCCGCGCCCTGGTCGACGCGGCCCTGGCCGGGGCCGAGTTCGCGGGTCCGGTTCCCCTGCCGGCCCTGCGCCGCACGGTCTCGGCGCTCATGGAAGGGTACGAGAACGCCCAGCGGTCGGCCCTGCGCCGGGAGGAGGCCGCCCGCAGGGCGTTCGTCGACGACCTGCTTCAGGGACGCGCCGACCGGATCGCCGAGCGGGCCGAGCAGTTCGGGCTCCGCCTCGCCGATACCTACGTGGTCGCCGTGGCCCGCCCGGCTCCGCCGGCGGAGGCCGCCAGGCGGATCGAGGAGGCGCTGGTCGGCCGGTTCGGCTCGCACAACGTGCTGGCGGCGGTCCGCGACGGGGCGCTGGTGTGCGTCGTGCCGGGCAGCCTCACCGTCGCCGTCGGCGAGTTCACCCACCACGTGCGGCAGGTGTTCGCGCCCGGCTGGCGGATCGGGGTCGGCCGGGCCCACCGGGGCCCCGGCGGGGTGGTCACCTCCTACCGGGAGGGCGCCAACGCCATCGAGCTCGGCGACCGGCTGGGCCTGCGCGCCCCCGTGCTCAAGGCCGCCGACCTGCTGGTCTTCCCGGTGCTCCTGCGCGACCGGGCGGCCATCGAGGACCTGGTGACGACCGTGCTCAGCCCGCTGCTCGACGTGCGGGGCGGCCCGGAGCCCCTGCTCGCCACGCTGGAGGCCGTCTTCGCCTCCCAGGGCAACCAGACCGCCGCCGCGCGCAGGCTCGGCATCAGCACCCGGGCGGTGACCTACCGCATGGAGCGGATCCGCCGCCTCACCGGGTTCTCCCCGGACGACCCCACCCAGCGCTTCACCTTGGAGACCGCGGTGCTCGGCGCCCGTCTCCTCGACTGGCCCGCCCGCCCGCTGCCCTGACGTACGCGCCCCGGGAGGCCCTCGCCTGCCCTGACGTCCGCGCCCCGGGAGGTCAGGGGATCAGCAGCACCTTGCCGGTGGTGCGGCGGGCTTCGAGGTCCTCGTGGGCGCGGGCCGCCTCGGCCAGCGGGTAACGGTGGGAGATGTGCACCTTGAGCCGGCCGGAGGCCACCCAGCCGAAGATGTCGGAGGCCCGCCAGGCGAGCTCGTCGCGGGTGGCGATGTAGGCGCCCAGGGAGGGACGGGTCAGGAAGAGGGAGCCGCGCTGGGCGAGGACCTGCGGATCGAGAGGCGGGACCGGGCCGCTGGCCTGGCCGTACAGGGCCATCATGCCGCGCGGGCGCAGCGACGCCAGGCTCCCGTCGAAGGTGGCCGCGCCCACCCCGTCGTAGACGACGTGCACGCCGGAGCCGGTCAGGTCGCGGACGGCGTCGGCGAAGCCCCGGTAGCGGAGCACCTCGTCGGCGCCGGCCTGGCGGGCCAGGGTCTCCTTCTCGTCGGTGGAGACCGTCCCGATCACCCGGGCGCCGCGCAGCTTGGCGATCTGGGTGAGCAGCAGGCCCATCCCCCCGGCGGCGGCGTGGACCAGCACGTCGTCGCCCGGCTTGATCTCGTACGTCGAATGGGTCAGGTAGTGCGCGGTCAGGCCCTGCAGCGTGACGGCCGCCGCGGTCTCGGGGGCGACCCCCTCGGGCACGCGGAGCAGCCGGGAGGCGGGCACCACGGCCCGCTCCGCGTAGCCGCCCGGTACCTGCGCCCAGGCCACCGTGTCGCCGACGGCGACGTCCTGGACGTCCTCGCCGACCGCCGCGACGGTGCCCGCGCCCTCCTCGCCCGGGACGAAGGGCAGCGAGAGCGGGTAGCGGCCCATCCGATGGTAGACGTCGATGAAGTTCACACCGGCGGCGGCGACGTCGACGAGGACCTCGCCCGGGTTCACCTCGGGGTCCGGGTGGTCGGTGTAGGTGAGGACCTCCGGGCCGCCGGTGGCGGAGACGACTATGGCGCGCATCGTGGTTGGCTCCTTGGCTCGGTTGATGCGTCGATCATCCCCGCTCCCGGGCGCGCCACGCGTCCCCGCCCCCCGAGTCAGGACGGGTTCGGGGCGGCGGCTCCGTGCAGGGTGAAGTTGTCGAACGAGGTCTTGAGCACGGCTTTGCCGTTCTCGCCGACCCGGGCGATCACACCGACCTGGCCGTTGGGCAGCGGGGTGGTGTCGAGGTACGACTGGACCTCCTCGCCGTCGACCCACATGGTGAGCCGTACGCCGTCCTCGGCCGGGGTGCACTCGGCCTGGAGCCTGGTGGTCGTCCCGGTCTCGGCCAGGTCGACCTTGACGGGCTTGGTGAGCTCGCCGCCGGCGTCCTTCACGGTCTTGCGGATGCGGGCGTTCCCGGAGGTGTCCAGCAGGAACTCGTACCGGGTGGCCTTGTAACCGTCCTCGCCCCGGCAGAACAGTCCGTACTCGCCCTGGCCGGTGCTGCCGGAGCGGACGGCGATGTCGGCGCCGACCAGGAGCCGGGCCGGGGTGACCGGCGTGGGGCTGGCACTCGGGTCGGGAGTGGCCGGAGGCGCCGGGACGAAGGGGATGGGCGCGTCCCCCCGCTGGACGGGGTAGTCGCCGTTGACGTCGACGGCGTAGTAGCCCTCGGAGGCGTAGCCGTACCGGCTGCCGGTGCCGGTCGGGTCGTAGCTGCCGCCGCTCCAGCCGGTCCCGCTCTGGGTGAAGTCGTCCTGGTAGATCAGGGGGAGGCTCTCGGGCGGGCCGCTGGGGGAGAGCGCGAGGTACAGGCCGAGGCCGCCGCCTACCGTGACCAGGGCCGCCACCGCCGCCCCGATCACCAGTTTCCGCTGCCCGGCCGTTGCCCCGGTCGCGTTCCTCCGCCGCCTGGCCGCCCTCCGTCCCGGGCCGTCCTGCGGTACGCCGGGGATCGTGGGGCCGGAGCCGGTGTGCGGCGGCGCGTCCGGGTGGCCCGGTGCCGCGTGGTACGGGGCCGCGAGGGTCTGTCCCGCGGTCGTGTGCGGCGGGCCTGCGAGGGTCTGGCCGGCGGCCCCGTGCGGGTGCGCCGCCGTGGTGTGGTCGGCGGTCCCGTGCGGGTGCGCCGCCGTGGTGTGGCCGGCGGCCCCGTGCGGCGGGCCCGTGACGGTGTGCCCCTCGGGCGGGTACGGGGTCTGCGGTGCGTACGGGGCCGCCGGACTCCGGTGGGCCGCTGTGTACGGGGCCGGGCTCTGATGGGGAGCGGC
This sequence comes from Streptosporangium fragile, assembly GCF_039534445.1. NCBI lineage: Bacteria > Bacillati > Actinomycetota > Actinomycetes > Streptosporangiales > Streptosporangiaceae > Streptosporangium > Streptosporangium fragile. The sequence continues at coordinate 19,494 of NZ_BAAAVI010000069.1, forward strand.
CGGGCCCTGGTGCGCCGTGTGGGAGCCCGTCGGGCCGGAGCCCGGCCAGGGGGTGGGCTCGCCCGGCGCCGGCGTGCCCTGCTGCCAGGTGGCCTGGACCGAGTGCGCCGCCTGCTCGGGCGCGGCGGAGCGGCCCACCAGGTGGTCCAGGAGCTGCTGGGAGGTGGGCCGGTTGCGGGGGTCCTTGTCCAGGGCGTAGGCGACCAGTTCGCGCAGTGCGGGCTCCAGGCCATCCAGGGGAGGGTCGGTGTTGAGCACCTGGTACACCACCGCGGGCAGCGCCTCCCCGCCGAACGGCGCCCGCCCGCTGGCGGCGAAGGCCACCAGGCAGCCCCACGAGAACACGTCGCAGGCGGGCGAGACCGGCTCGCCGCGCAGCACCTCCGGGGCCATGTAGCGGGGCGTGCCGATGAGCTCGCCGGTCCCGGTGATCCCGCTGAGGGAGTCCAGCGCGCGGGCGATGCCGAAGTCGATCACCCGGGGGCCGACGGGGGAGAGCAGCACGTTGGACGGCTTGAGGTCGCGGTGCACGACTCCGGCGCCGTGGATCGCGGTCAGTGCGGTGGCCACCCCCACCGCCAGCGCGTCGAGGCTGGAGCCGCGCAGCGGCCCGCCCGACCGCACGGCCTCCTCCAGGTTCGGGCCGGCCACGTACTCGGTGACGACGTAGAGCTGGTCACCGTCCAGCGCCGCCTCGACGACCGCGGCCGTGCAGAACCTGCGGACCCGCTGCGCCGCGTCGGCCTCCCTGCGGAAGCGCATCCGGAACTGCTCGTGCTGGCTGTACTCCGGGTTGATCACCTTGATGGCGACCCGCTGACCGTCGGGGGACTCGCCGAGGTAGACGGTGCCCATCCCCCCGCGGCCCAGCTGGCTGAGCACGCGGTATCGCCCGATATGCAGGGATTCACCAGGACTGAGGTTGTTCACCTATGTACCTAACCGCATATTCCATCACATGAGTGGCTCAGCCTATCGAGGTCTCGCCTCGCGCGAAGCGGCGTAGCAGCGGCAGATCCACCTTCTCCAGCCCGTTCACGGTCAGCACTCCCAGGGGCGCGGGGGCGTCGCCGGAGACCGACACCACCCGGCACCCGGCCGCGTGGGCCGCCGCGAGCCCGGTCGGGCTGTCCTCGACGGCCACGCACCCGGCGGGGTCCACGCCCAGGCGGCGGGCCGCCGTGAGGTACGGATCGGGCAGCGGTTTGCCGCGCGGGGTGTCCTCGGCGGCGACCACCAGGGCGAACCGCTCCGCGCCCACCGTGTGGAGCACCATGTCCACGATCCGCCGGGGGGAGGCGCTGACCAGCGCGATGGGCACGCCGTGCGCCGCCAGGTCGTCCAGGAGCCGGATCGCGCCGGGCAGCGGCGTCACCCCGCCCGCGATCCGCCCGGCGAAGGCCTCGGTGAGCCGCGTCCCGATCCGTTCGGCGGCGGCCGGGGCGTCCCCGCCCGCGGAGGGCTCGGGCGGGCGCGGGACGGCGGGCAGCCGCCTGGCGAGGAAGGCGGCCACGTACTCGACCGGGCGGCCCAGCACGTGGCCGGTGTCGGCCGGGGTGAGCCCCGGGCCCAGCTCCGCGGCGACCGCCGCGCAGGCGTCCCACCACAGCCCCTCGGTGTCCACAAGCGTGCCGTCCATGTCGAACAGCACGGCGCGCAGCTCAGCCGGCACTCGCGGGATCCTCCGGTGCCGGCCCCGCGGATCCGGCGGGCGCGGCGGGCGCGGCGGGCGCGGTCCGTGCGGCGACGAGGACGGGCCGCTCCACGAGGCTCACGGTCACCCGGGTGCCGGGAGCCAGCCGTGCCGCGTCGTGGCCCGGCACGTCGCTGAGGACCTCCAGCTCACCCAGCCGGACCCGGAGCCGCGCGGAGGCGCCGCGGAACGACGACGCCACGATCGTCGCCGTTCCCCCGGCGTCGGGCGTGACCAGCACCGCCTCCGGCCGGACCAGCACGTCGACGTCGGGTGAGCCCGGCAGCGGCCCGTCGACCGGGAGGGCCCGGTCGAGGACGGTGACCCGGTCGCCGCCGAGGCGGCCCGGGAGGTGGTTCATCGTGCCGACGAACTCGGCCACGAACGGGGTGGCGGGCCGGTCGTAGATCTCGGCCGGCGACCCGCACTGCTCCAGCCGGCCGCCACGCAGCACCGCCACCCGGTCGGCGACCGACAGCGCCTCCTCCTGATCGTGGGTGACGAAGACGGTGGTGATGCCCAGGGCGAGCTGGAGCCGCCGGATCTCCTCCCGGAGCGTCACGCGCACCTTGGCGTCCAGCGCAGAGAGGGGTTCGTCCAGCAGCAGCACGCGCGGCTCCGGGGCGAGCGCCCTGGCCAGGGCGACGCGCTGCTGCTGACCGCCGGAGAGCTCGTGCGGGTAGCGCTCGGCGTGGTCGGGGAGGCCGACGAGTTCCAGCAACTCGGCAGCCCGCGCGTGGCGCCTGGCGGTGGGCACCTTGCGGACCCGGAGTCCGAACGCCACGTTGTCCCTGGCGTTGAGGTTGGGGAACAGGCTGTACGACTGGAAGACCATGCCCGCGTCCCGCCGGTTGGCGGGCACCCGGGTGACGTCCTCGCCGCCGACGAACACCGCCCCGGCGTCGGGCCGCTCGAACCCGGCCACGCAGCGCAGCGCCGTGGTCTTCCCGCAGCCCGACGGCCCGAGCAGGGCCATCAGCTCGCCCTGCTCGACGGTGAGGTCCAGGCCGTCCAGGGCGACCGTGCGGCCGAACACGCGGCGCAGCCCCCGGAACTCGACGGTCATGAGCGCTTCCTTCCCGCACCCGAGAGGGTGAGCAGCAGCGACCAGATGAGGAGCAGACTGAGGATCGACAGGGCCACCGAGAGCTGCCCGTCGTTGCCGGAGACGGTGACGATCCAGACGGGGAACGTCTGGTAGCCGAGCAGGGCGGCGACCGTGTACTCGCCCATGACCAGCGCGAGGGTGAGGAACGAGGCGCCGGCCAGGGCCGAGCGGATGTTCGGCATGATCACCCGGAACAGCACGTGCGGCCACGAGGCGCCCAGGTTGCGGGCCGCCTCCACCAGCGTCCGCACGTCGATCGCGCGCAGTCCGGCGTCCAGCGACCGGTGGGCGAACGGCAGCGTCAGCACCACGTACGCCAGCACGAGCACGACCGGGAACCTCTCGTCCTGGATCGCGATCAGCGTCGCCCAGAGCGGGGTGGCGGCCAGCGCGTCGACGCCGCCGCGCAGGGCCGTGCTGATGCCGACCACGTACGTGATCGGCGGCACGACCAGCGGGAGCGTGGCGATCACCTCCAGCACCGGGCGGAGCCGCGGGGCGCCGAGCTGCACGGCCAGCATCGCCGGAAGGGTCAGCAGGAGCACCGCCGCGATCGTGGCGGCGGCCAGCCCGAGCGAGAGCAGCAGGCTCGGCACGAAGCCCGGCGCGGACAGGATCCGCCCGTAGGCGGCGAGCGAGAAGCCCTGCTCCTCGTTGTGGACGGTGAACCAGAACGACACCGCCATCGGGACGACGAAGTAGAGCGCCGCGACGCCCAGCACGACCCGGCGCCAGACCCGTCCGCCCCGGGGGCGGACGGCGGCCGGGCCGGGGGCGACCTCGGGCACGGCGGCTACCGCAGCCATCGGGAGCTCCTTTTCTGCAGCGGCAGGTACACCGCCATCACCAGCAGGGCGACGACGATCATGTCGAGGCTGAGCGCGAGCGCGATGTTCTCGTACCCGATGAGGACGTCGCCGGTGAGCGCGTCGGCGATCTGCAGGGTGACCAGCGGGACCGTGCTGCCGACCATCGCCGCGGCGGTGGCGTAGGCGGCGAACGCGCCGCCGAACAGCAGGACGACTCCGCCGAGCAGGGCCGGAGCCAGCACCGGGACGCCGACGTGCCGCCAGAACTGCCAGGTGGTCGCGCCGCTGTTCTGCGCCGCCTCCCGCCACTGCGGGCGCAGGCCGTCCAACGCCGGGGTCACGACCAGGACCATCAACGGCACCGAGAAGTACAGGTAGACCAGTGCCAGGCCCCAGAAGTTGTACAGCGCCCCGGAGCCCAGCCCCAGCATGGCGGTGACCACGCCGGAGTTGCCGAGCGTGGCGATCCAGACGAACGCCAGCGGCACCCCGCCGAAGTTGGCCAGCACGCCGGAGAAGGTCAGCACGGTCTCACGCAGCGCCCGGAACCGGGAGGTGATCACCGCCTGGGCGAGGAAGGTTCCGGCGACCGCGCCGGCCACCGCGACCACGGCCGAGAGCTGCACGCTGCTGACGATCGCGCCGAGGTAGGGGCCCTGGAGACTCCGGGCCACGTTGGCCGTGCCGAACGCGGACACCCGGGTCACCGGATCCTTGACGGTGAACGCGCCGGCCAGCAGCGTGATCACCGGGATCCCGAAGGTCACGGCCACGACGGCGAGCAGCGGGACGGCAGCCGGCCAGGCCCGCGACCGGCCACGGCCGCCGCCCGGGGCGGCGGCCGTGATCTGGACGGGAGCGGTCATCAGCCGGCGACCGCGGCGCCCCAGCCGGTGGCCAGGATCTCCTTGGCCTTGTTGACCTGGGCCTCGGTCGGGAAGGCCGGCTCGCCCTCGACCGGGGGCAGATTGGCCTCGGCGGCCTTGTCGACCGTGCCGTCGGCCTGCATGGCGGGCAGCAGCACCGGGCGGGCGAAGCCGCCGAGGTAGAGGTTCTGGCCCTCGGCGCTGTAGAGGAACTCCTGCCACAGGCGGGCGGCGGCCGGGTGCGGGGCGTCCTTGTTGATCGCCTGGGCGTAGAGCTGGAAGTACTTGCCGTCGGTGGGGACGACGGTCTTCCAGTCGATGCCCTTGGCGGCCATCCTGGGGGCGTAGGCGGCGTTGTTATAGTCCCAGTCGATGCTGATCTGGGTCTCGCCCTTCTCGATGGTGGCCGGGGTGGTCTCCACCGGGTTGAAGTTGCCGCTCTCCTTGAGCTTCTTGAAGAAGTCGAGGCCGGGCTGGATGTCGTCGAAGGAGCCTCCGTTGGCCAGGGCAGCCGCATAGACGCCGGCGAACGCCGAGCCGGACTTGGTCGGGTTGCCGTTCAGCGCGACCTTGCCCTTGTACTCGGGCTTGAGCAGGTCGGCGAAGGTCTCCGGGCACTTGGAGATCTTCTTGGCGTCGCAGCCGATGGAGACGTAGCCGCCGTAGTCGTTGGTCCAGAGCCCGGTCGGCTCCTTCTGGTTGGCGGGGATCCTGTCCCACGTCTGGACCTTGTAGGGGGCGAACAGGCCCTCGGCGGCACCGCTGATCGCGAAGGACTGGCCGAGGTCGAGAACGTCGGGGGCACGGTCCTGGCCCTTGCGGGTCTTCACCGCGTTGATCTCGTCGGCGCTGGACGCGTCGGGGGTCTCGCTCTCGATCTCGATGCCGTACTTGGCCGTGAACGTCTCGATGATCTTCCCGTAGTTGGCCCAGTCGGGCGGGAGGGCGATGACGTGGAGTTTGCCCTCCTTCTTCGCGGCCTCGACGAGCTTGTCCAGCCCGCCGAAGTCGGCCGCGGAGGTGGCGGTCCTGGCGTCCATGCCGGCCGGGGACCCGCCCGAGGCGGTCCCGGACGGTGCGGCGGTGGTCGGGGCGGCTCCACACGCCGCCGTCCCCACCAGGAGAAGCGCGGCCAGACCTGCGAAGCGGACTCGGGATGCGATCACGGTTTCTCCCAAGGGGATTTCGCGCAACGTTCCGCGAACGTCAACGAACTTGTACAAACAAGCTAGAGGTCATAGGTCGGGAATCGGTTGCTGTTCGGTGAACGCCACAAGTACGGCTGTGAAATGGGAAAACCGGCGCTTCATGGGTGGGGGGCGCGTGTTTAGGGTGGAGTCGGAGTCGGCCGCCCGGTGTGCGCAACGGAGAGCTCGTATCTCCCGCCGGGCCGGGTGGGGGAGGACGAGTGTGCGGGGCAAGTCGAGGTCGCGCGGTCATCGGGCGGTTGACCGGGCCCCCGGCCGGGTGCCGGGGCGG
>NZ_BAAAVI010000069.1:25458-45267 GCF_039534445.1 Streptosporangium fragile
CTGTCCGACGCCGGGCGGGCCGGCCCGCCCGGCGTCGGGAGGGGCGGTTCTTCAGACGCCGGGGCGGCCGGTCCGGGCGGGGTCCGTACGGGGGTGGTGGCGGTGGTGGTGACGGCCCGCTACGTGCGCATCGCGGCGGAGCTGCGCGACGCGATCACTCGCGGGGAGTACGCCGTCGGCGCGCAGCTGCCCTCCGAGGCCGAGCTCGCCGCCCGCTTCGCGGCGTCCCGCGGCACGGTCCGCCAGGCGGTCGCGGTGCTCGCCAGCGAGGGTCTGGTCGGGTCGCGGCAGGGGGCCAGGCGCATCGTGCTCGGCCGCGAGCGCAGCCAGAGCTTCGCCGAGCTGCACAGCTTCGCCCAGTGGGCGCGGGCGATGGGGTACCGGGTCAGCGGGCGGGTGCTGGAGCGGCACCGCAGGGCCGCGACCCCCACCGAGGCGGTACGGCTGGCGCTCCAGCCGGGCGAACCGGTTCTGGCGGTGCTCCGGCTGCGCTCCCTCGACGGCGAGCCGGTCATGCTGGAGCGGACGGTCTACGCCGGCTGGATCGCCCCGGCCGTCGAGCGCGTCGAGCCCGACTGCGAGTCGGTCACCCAGGCGCTCTACGACGACGTCGGGCTCGTCTTCGCCTACGGCGAGCATCTCATCGACGCGGTGGCGGCGAGTGTCCAGGACTCCCGGCTGCTGGGCGTGCGGCGGGGCAGCCCGCTGCTGCGTCAGCGCCGGGTCACCACCACCCACGAGGGCCGGCCCGTCGAGTGGTCCGACGACCGTTACCGCGCGGGCAGCGTGACCTTCAGCATCCGCAACTCGGTGGACGCCAATCCACTCGTGCGACAGATGGGGGACTTGCGCTCGGTGCCGTAAGAACGTATGTTCGATATCCCAGACCCGTCTTCCCCCGGGTGATCGTCCGAGAGCCGCGGGAGAAGGCGCGTTGAGCAGACTTTACGGCGACCCGATCGAGGTGTGGAGCCGCGAGGGACAACCCGTCCAGTTCGTCTGGCGCGATCGGCTCTACACCGTCCGCCGGATCCTCGATCACTGGGTGATCGCGCGCGAGTGGTGGAAGATCTCCGACAGCGACCCCGGTGAGCGCCGCTTCTGGCGGCTCGAAGCCGACCCCGGCGGCCGGGCCGGCACCTACGAGCTCCGCTTCGACACCGCCGGCGAGGGCTGGCTGCTCATCAGGGCGTGGGACTGAGTCCGGGCCTCGTCCGGTCGGGCGAGCAGGGCGGTCACCCGGGGCGCGTCCGTGGTCTCTCGACCGTCGGCGGGCCGACGGCGCACCGGTGAGCCGGTCAGTGGTTTGCCGAAGAGACCCGCTCCGCCCCGTTCTGATCGGGGGTGCCCCGCGAGACGTCCCCGGGGGCCTGCCACAGGAAGGGCCGGGCCGGCAGCAGGCGCAGGGCGCCGCGGCGGGCCGGCGGGGCCGTCTCCGGCGAGGACTCCGGCGCGGTGCGGGCCGCCGGGCCCCGGCGGCGGTGCCGGGCGCTCGCGGTCTGGATCACGGTGATCTCCCGGACGGTCGCCGCGCACAGCAGGGCGGCGACCGTGACGGCGGCCAGCTCGGCCGGGCCGATGCCGGTGAGCTCGGCGCTCCCGTGGGCCCCGCCGGGCCAGAGCCGTGCCAGGACCAGCGCGAGCGCGGTCAGCCAGCTCAGCCACCAGGCGGCCAGCAGCGCCAGCCAGCGCGGGCGGCGGCCCGCCGGCGGGCGCGAGGCCAGCCAGAGCCGGTCGACCAGCACGGCGGGGACGACCAGGTTGGCCACCGGCGCGAACCAGCCCGCGAGCACCGGGGCCACCGGGCTCCGAGACCGGTAGGCGCCGCGCCGGGCGCGCAGCAGCCAGTTCAGGTACGCGACGGCGGCGGCCACCGCGGTCGCCGCGACGAGCATGATCAGGACGGCGAAGACGGTGACGGCGCCGACGACGGCCTGGGCGCCGGGGGCGTGGGGGTCGCCGCCCATCTCGGACACCTCCAGAACCAGGCGCCGGCCGCGCGCGGCCTCGAACACCACCAGTGCGGCGAGCGCGAACACCAGCGCGGCGAGGGTCAGGTAAACGGCCGAAGCTGCCTTTTTCTGTGGAGACGGGATAGAGCGCATGTATCTCTCCCCCCGGCATGCGCTGAAGGATCTGCCTTTCTTCTATCCCGTCAGCTCTCCGGCTAATCAGCCCACGATGCCGGACTCCCAGGCCCAGGCCGCGATCTCCACCCGGTTCCTGGCGCCCAGCTTCAGCTGGATGCTGCCCAGGTGCGTCTTGACCGTGGACAGGGAGACGAACAGCTCGGCGGCCACCTCCTGGTTGGTCCGGCCCCTGGCGACCAGGCGCACGACGTCCAGTTCGCGCTCGGTGAGCGGTTCGCTCGGCGGCCGGGCGGCGGCGGCCCGGGGGTGGGCCAGGTGTTCGAGCAGGCGCACGGTCACCGAAGGCGAGACCAGCGCGTCGCCGGCCGCCGCGGCCCGGATCGCCTCGATGAGCAGCGTCGGCCCGCTGTCCTTGAGCAGGAAACCGGTCGCCCCCGCGCGCAGCGCCCCGTAGACGTACTCGTCCAGGTCGAAGGTGGTGACGATGACCACCCTCACCGGGTCGGGCACCCCGGGGCCGGCCAGGAGCCGGGTGGCCTCCAGACCGTCCAGCTTGGGCATCCGGATGTCCAGGAGGCAGACGTCCGGCCGGAGCCTGCGCGCCTGCTCGACGGCCTCGGCCCCGTTCGCGGCGGTCGCCACGACCTCGATGTCCTGCTGAGCGTCCAGAATCATCTGGAAACCGGTCCGCACCAGTTCCTGGTCGTCGGCGATGAGCACCCGAATTGTCACCCGGCCGATTCTGCCAGCCCCGCGCCGGGCCGTGATCCTGCTTGCGGCCGATACGGAGGCGGGGGAGGCGGTACCCGCGGGTGGTTGACGCGGTGCTCGCGGGTGGCCGGTGCCCCCGGGGCGGACGCGGGATCGGCCTTTCGGCCGAGTCCGTCCCGGTGCGAAGGGACGGTCGGCTGATCCGGCGGCCCGCCCCCACGCGGGAGGGTCTCCGCATGAGTGTTGTCCTTGAGGGATTCGGGCTGGCCAAGCGTTTCGGCCCGACCGTGGCGCTGGACGGCGTGGGGCTGGCGGTCCACGGCGGCGAGGCGGTGGCGATCATGGGGCCGAGCGGGTCGGGCAAGTCGACTCTGTTGCACTGCCTCGCCGGGATCATGAGGCCGGACGCGGGGGAGGTCCGCCTGCTCGGCCGCCGCATCGACACGATGGGCGAACGGGAGCGCAGCGCCCTGCGCCGCACGCGTTTCGGGTTCGTGTTCCAGTTCGGCCAGCTCCTGCCCGAGCTCCCGGCCGACGAGAACGTCGCCCTCCCGCTCATGCTCGGTGGCGTCTCGCGGGCCGACGCCGTGCGGCAGTCGCGCGAGTGGTTCGCGCCGCTCGGCCTGGCCGGCATGGAGGGGCGCCGGCCCGGGGAGCTCTCCGGCGGCCAGGCGCAGCGGGTGGCGATCGCCCGCGCGCTGGTCACCCGGCCCGCGGTCGTCTTCGCCGACGAGCCGACCGGCGCGCTCGACCAGGCCACCGGCCACGACACGATGCGCCTGCTGGCCGACGCCACCCGGCACAACGGCGCCTCGCTGGTCGTCGTCACCCACGACCCCGAGGTGGCCCGCTGGTGCGACCGGGTGGTCGAGGTCCGCGACGGCCGTATCCTGCCCCGCCCCGGCATGGGCGGGCGAGAGGCGGTGACCGGCGAGGGCGGGCCGGGGGCGGTGACCCGTGCGGGCGGGCCGGAGGCGGTGACCCGTGCGGGAGGGCCGGAGGCGGCGGGCCGCTCGGGTGGTTCGGCGACGGTGCCCCGCGCGGTCCCGGGGGCGGCGGGATGAGCGGGCTGCCGGGCCTGAGCTGGCGGCTGCTGCGCGGCGGGGGCCGCCGTGGCCTGCTGGGGGCGGGCCTGACCGCGGTGGCGGTGGCGGTCTCCACCGCGCTGCTGCTCTTCGCCGTCGTGGCCAACCTCGGCTTCCAGGGCCGGGCCGACCGGGAGGCGTGGCGCAACCCGGTCGCGGCCACCGGCGGGGCCGTCGCGATCGAGGCCGTCCGCAAGGACTACGTGCGCGACCGGCAGATCACCGTCGTGGATCTCGCGGCGCTCGGGCCGGGGGCACCCCCGCCGCCCGGCCTGGACCGCTTCCCCGCGCCGGGGGAGGTCTGGCTCTCCCCGGCGCTGGCCGAGCTCGCCGGCGAGCTCCCGGCCGACCAACTCGCCGCCCGCTTCCCGGGCAGGCGCGGCGGGACGGTCGGGGACGAGGGGCTCGTCCACCCGGGCGAGCTGCTCGCGGTCCGCGGGCAGGCGGCCGAATCCCCGGTGCTGCGGGCCGACGCGTCGGCCGACCCGCGCACCGGCGTCGCGCCCACCCGCATCGCGGACTTCCGGGGGAAGGCGACGAATGACGCGGAGGGTTACCGGGCGCTCGGCCTGATCGCGAGCGTGCTCATGGTCGTGCCACTGCTGGTGTTCGGGGGCGCGGCGGCCCGGCTCACCGTCGCCCGCCGCGACCAGCGACTGGCCGCGCTCCGGCTGGTCGGCGCGTCGCCCGGCCAGGTGGTCGCGATGACCGTCGCCGAGGCCGTGATCACCGCGTTCGGCGGCGCGCTGCTGGGGGCGGTCCTGTACGGGCTGCTTACCCCGCTGCTCATGCGGATCGAGATCGCCGGGGGCTCCTGGTTCCTCGCCGATCTGTGGCCCGGCGTCCTGCCCGTGCTCGCCGTGCTGGTGGCCGTGCCGCTGCTCGTGGGGGTGTCGGCCGTGGTCGGCCTGCGCCGCGTGGTGGTCAGCCCGCTCGGCGTCGCCAAGCGGGAGACCCCGCCGGCCCTGCGCTTCGTCCGGGTCGTCGTGCTGCTCGCCGTCCTCGCGGCGGTCCCGGCGCTCGTCGCGGGCAGCGGCGCGGGGGTGATCGCCCTGGTCATCGGGCTGGCCTTCCTGTGCGTCAATCTGGTCGGACCATGGGTCGTCGGCATGATCGGCCGGATCACCGCCGGTGTCGCCCGGACCCCCGCCCGCCTGCTGGCCGGGCGCCGCCTGGTCGATGATCCCCGGGCCGCCTGGCGGACCGTGAGCGGGGTGGCCATGACCGGGTTCGTGGCCGGGTTCATCGGCTTCCTCACCCCCGGCAGCCTCACGACGGACAGTCCCCGCGCCGAGCTGCGCCTGTCCGCGCCCGCCGCCCAGGCGGCCAGCCTGGCCGCCGAGGCACGCGAGCGCCTGTCCGCGGCCGGGGTCCTCGCCACGGTCAAGGCCGGGGGAGACGGCGACCGGAAGCTGATCACCGTCTCCGTGGGCCGTCCCGGCCCCGCGGGCGGATCGGTCCCCGGCAACCGCGCTCCCGCGAAGGCCCCCGCCTCGGGGGTTCCGGGACAAGCCTCACCGGGGCAGACGTCCTCAGGGGCGGCCCCACCGGGGCAGCCGGGCGGGGCGCCGGTGGACGCGGCGCTGGTGGACCGGGCCCGTACGGCGCTGGAGGGGCTGGTACCCGGGCGCGTCGCGACGTCGCTCGCGGACGAGGAGCGGTTCACCCACCAGATCCTCGACGACATTGGCACCGGCACCGTCATCGTGCTCACGGTCTCGTTCCTCGTCGCCGTCGCCAGCGCGGGGATCACCGCGGCCTCGTCGATCCTCGACCGCAGGCAGACGTACGCGCTGCTCCGGCTGGCGGGCACGCCCCTTGAGGTCCTGGACCGGGCGCGCCGCGCCGAGACGCTCATCCCGCTGACGGTCATGGGTGGCGGGGCCATCGCGGTCGGCGTCTTCTGCGCCCTGCCGCTCGCGGTCGCCGCGATGAACGTGACGGGCGCGATCACCCTGCTGGTCTGCGTCGTCCTCGGGTTCGCCGGTGTGGTCGGCGCGGGGGCGGCGACCGCCCCGCTTCTCCGCTCCGTCACCGCAGATCCGGCGCCCCGGCCGGACTGACCACCGAGCCGGAGCCGTCCCCGAAATACCCCTTCAACAAGTAGGGATAGTTGTAAATCTGTGGAGGGGTCGTTACCGTGGGTGCCGGAACCCCGGGCGGCGGGCGCACACCTCTCGCCCGGGGTTTCCCACGGCCGGATCCGGACGCCCGGGGGCATGCCGCCCGGCAGGATCACCATGCCGCCGAGCAGGGCGAGCGCGAGCAGCACGCCGCCGCTCCGGACCTCCCGCCGCGAGCCGAGGGACGTGCCGGATAATTTTTTCCGTCCGGCCGGTGATCGGGGGACCGCGAAAGGCACTACTGGGTGTGGACGACCCCAAAGCGCGATTCACCGCGCTGTACGACCGGCACTACCGCAGCGTGCTCGGCTACGCGCTGCTGCGTGCCGAGCGACAGGCGGCCGAGGACATCGCGAGTGAAACCTTTCTGATCGCCTGGCGGCGCTTCGACCGGCTGCCGGAGACGCCACTGCCGTGGCTGCTCGGCATCGCCCGCAACCTGCTGCGCGAGCAGCGGCGCTCCGGCCTGCGGCGGCAGGCGCTGGCCGAGCGGCTGGCCGAACTGACCCCGGCGGGCGACGTGGCCGAGCAGGTCGCCGAGCGCGAGGCGGCTCTCGCCGCACTCGCCGGGCTCTCCGAGCCGGACGCCGAGGCCGTGATCCTCGCCAGCTGGTACGGCCTCGCCCCGGCCGACGCCGCCAAGCTCGCGGGCTGTTCCGCCCGCGCCTTCACGGTCCGCCTGTACCGCGCCCGCCGCCGTCTCGCCCGGGCACTCGACCTCACCCCGATCACCCTGCAGGAGCAATCATGAACGACATCGACGAGCGCGTCCGCGCGTTGCGCCCCGACGGCCTCCTCGACGACGCCTACCGGCGTCGCCGCGACGCCGATCTCGCCCGTGCCTTCGCCGAGGCCCCGTCTCCCCGGAGTACCGTGCTTTCCCGTCTCGCCGCGCCGTGGTCGCGCCTGGCCTCCCGCTCACCCATGGTGCCGCGGCTGCTGGTGGCCGGCGCGCTCGCGGGACTGGCGGCCGTCACGGTGATCCCGGCCGCGACGACGGGCACGGCGGTGCTGGGCGGGCCGGGCGGTGACGCGACCCCGTCCCTGGCGGAGCCCGTCCGGTCCGCCGCGCCGGTGACCGCGACACTGGACGCCCGGACGTTCCTGCTGGCGGGCGCGGAGACCGTGGCCGGCCAGACCGCGCTCACCGGCCGCTACTGGTACGAGCGCACCCGTACCTTCGAGCCCACCGATTCCGGTGCCGTCGTCGCCCACACCGGCGAGGTCTGGTACGACGGCCGCGGCGGGCGGAGCTCCTCCAACCAGGACGTCGAGGTGACCTTCGCCGAGAAGGCCGACGAGGCCGCCTGGAAGGCGAAGGGTTCCCCGTCCCTGTGGCCGGACCCGAAGACGCAGGAGTTCTCGGGAATGATCCTGAAGACGGGGATCGGCAAGAAAAGTCTGACCCTGGACGACGAGCGGAACCTGCCCGGTGACGTCCGCGGGATGGAGCAGTGGCTGCGCTCGGCCCACCAGGGGGGCTCGTTCCCGGTCTTCGTCTTCGACGCCGCCCGCCACATCCTGTCGTCCCCGGCGACCCCCGCCGCGCGCTCCGCCGTGCTGCGGGTTCTCGCGGACCAGCCGGGGATCACCCTGGAGCGGGGGGTCAAGGACCCGCTCGGCCGCACCGGCGTCGCCGTCACCACGGCCGGCGGGGACATCCGCCTGATCGTCGACGAGTCGGGGGCGAGCCTGCTCGCCTTCGAGTACAACGGCCCGGACGAGGAGCCCCGCACCGCCGACCGTGCCGTGTTCATCCCCGCCCGGAAGGGGCTGAAGGTGGCCTACGAGTCCTCCGGCTGGGTCGGGAAGCTCGGTGCCCGCCCCTGATCCGCTGATCCGCGCTCGGTGAGCGCGCCCGGACGCCCCCGGTGGGGGCGGCGGGCCCGGTGAGGACACCGGGCCCGCCTGCCCAAGGCCATCCCGCCGGGGGCGCCCGCCGTGTCCCGGCCGTCAGCCCAGGACGAGGTCCCGGACCGTCCGCAGGGACTCCTCATCGCGGGGGCCCATGACCAGCAGGCTCGTCACCGGGCTCTTGCGCCACAGCTCCAGGCGCTCGCGGATGCGGCCCACCGGGCCGACCAGGGAGATGCCGTCGGCGAGCTCGTCCGGGATCGCGTTGAACGCCTCGTCCCTGCGCCCGGCCAGGTAGAGCGCCTGGATCTCCCGTGCGGCCTCGGCGTACCCCATCCTGCCGATGATGTCGGCGTGGAAGTTGCGGCTCTTGGCGCCCATGCCGCCGATGTAGAGGGTCAGCATCATCTTGACCCCGTCCAGCGCCGCCCGGACGTCGTCGGTGACCAGCGTCATGACCATGGCCGCGATGTCGAAGTCCGGCCCGGCGCCGGCGAGCGACGGCCCGTACATCTGCTCGATCTTCTCCGGGAACACGAACAGCGGCAGCCAGCCGTCGGCGATCTCCGCGGCGAGCGCGACGTTCTTCGGGCCCTCCGCGCCGAGGTAGAGGGGGATGTCGTCGCGCAGCGGGTGGGTGATCAGCTTCAGCGGCTTGCCGAGGTTCGCGCCGCCCGGGTAGGGGAGCGGGTAGTGGTCGCCGTCGTTGGTCACCGGCTCCTCCCGGCGCCAGATCCTGCGCATGATCTCCACGTACTCGCGGGTGCGCGCCAGGGGCTTGGGGAACGGCATGCCGTACCAGCCCTCGACCACCTGGGGCCCGGACGCGCCGATGCCGAGCATCAGCCGCCCGCCGGTGAGGTGGTCCAGGGTCATCGCGGTCATCGCGGTCGCCGCCGGGGTCCTGGCCGAGATCTGCACCACGGACGTGCCGAGCTTGATCCGGGACGTCCGCGCGCCGTACCAGGCCAGCGGGGTGAAGGCATCGCTACCGTAGGCTTCCGCGGTCCAGACGGACTCGTATCCCAGCCGTTCCGCGGCCTGGACGAGTCCGGTGGCGTCGTCGGCGTTCCGCTGCCAGTAGCCGAGGTTCAGACCGAGTTTCAGGTCGGTGCTCACGGGGGCCTCCTGGAGTGTGCGTCGTCTACGCCTCGCGCAATTAGAACACGTTCTATATTGGCCGGTCGAGTGTGAGGTGTCGAAATTCAGCCGACAGGGAAGCGTGCAGTTGTGCCCAACGCCGTTCGCAAGGTCCTCTCCCTGGTGTTACTTCTGGCTCTCGCCGCGTCGGGGACGGTCACGACCGTGGCATATGCCGCCGAGCGACCCAACATTCTGTTCATCCTGGTCGACGATCTGGAAGCGGGTGATCTGCAGAGATTTCCGAATATCCACAACCTGCTGGCCCGTGGTGGAACCGGTTTCGACCGGTTCTTCGTGACCAACTCCTGGTGCTGCCCCTCGCGTGCGACGATCATGCGGTCCCAGTACGTCCACAGTCACGGCGTGCTGACCAACACCGCCCCCGAGGGAGGGTTCACCAGGTTCTACGCCTCGGGTCTGGAACGTTCCACGATCGGGACGTGGATGAAGTCGGCCGGCTACCGCACCGGCCTGATGGGCAAATACCTCAACCACTACCCGGGCGGCGCCGCCCCGCCCACGCACGTGCCGCCGGGCTGGGACGAGTGGGACGTCCCGGTGCGCAACCTCTACGGCGAGTACGACTACACGCTCAACGAGAACGGCGTGCTGCGCGACTACGGCTCCCTGGAACAGGACTACCTGGCCGACGTCCTCAGCCGGAAGGCCCAGGCGTTCGTCTCCCAGCCGGGCACCGACCCGTTCTTCCTCTACCTCGCCCCGATCGCCCCGCACAACCCGGCCAACCACGCCCCCCGCCACAGCCAGGCCTTCGCCGACGCCGTGGCCCCGCGCCCGCCGTCCTTCAACCAGGAGGACGTCGCCGACGAGCCCCTCTGGCTGAGGTCGCTCCCCAGGCTCGGCCCGCGGGCCATCGAGAAGATCGACGAGCGCTACCGCAGGCGGCTGCGCGCCATGCTCGGCGTGGACGACATGGTCGGCGCCCTGGTCGAGACGCTCCGTGCCTCCGGGAAGCTCGACGAAACGTATATCTTTTTCGGCTCCGATAACGGGTTCCATCTGGGTCAGCATCGCCTCGCGCAGGGCAAGACCACCCCGTTCGACGAGGCGATCAGGGTGCCGCTGCTGGTCCGCGGGCCCGGCGTGCAGCCCGGCCGCGTCGTCGGCGACCTGGCCGCCACGGTCGACCTGGCCCCGACCTTCGCCGAGATCGCCGGGGTGCGCCCGCCCGACTTCGCCGAGGGCCGTTCCCTGCTCCCGCTCCTGCGGGGCGGTACGCCCACACCGTGGCGCCAGAACGTGCTGCTGGAGTTCAACCGCCCGGCCGACCCGGGCTCGGCCCGCCAGACCCCGGTCCCCGCCTACCGGGGCATGCGCACCGCCCGCCACACCTTCGTCCGGTACACCACCGGGGAGTACCAGCTGTACGACAACGCGAGCGACCCCTACCAGCTGCGCAACCTCGCGGCCAAGGTCCCGCCCTCCGTGATCGCCGAGTTCGACCGGCAGCTCGACGCGCTCGCCTCCTGCTCGGGCGCCGGTTGCCGCTCGGCCGACTCCGTCGCCCCGCCCGTACTCCCCGCGGTGCCCCTGGTGCCTCTGGTGCCCGCCGAGCCGGCGGCGCCGGTGGTGCCCGCCGAGCCCGCGCTACCCGCGGTGCCCGAGCTGCCCGCCGGGTCCCCGGTCCTCGTTCCGTAGCGGGCGTGAGATGCCCGGATAGGCGCGGTGGAGGTGCTCCTCGACGGCGGCCGAGGCCTCCGCCGCGTCCCCGGCGGCGATCGCCCGGTAGATCCGGCGGTGGTCGGCCATCAGCCCGGTCGTGTCGCCGAGACGCTCGACGGCCTCGACCGCGTAGCGGCGGAGCGAGTCGCGCAGCGAGCGCATCATGGCGGCGGTCAGCCGGTTGCCGGAGGCCTCGGCGATGGCCACGTGGAAGGCGGTGTCGTGCTCGACGAACTCCTCGGCCGTCGCCGCCTCCCCCATCCGCTCCAGGGCGGCGGTCAGGGCCGACAGGTCGGCGCCGTGCCGGGCGGCGTGCGCGGCCGACCACTTCTCGATCATCAACCGGGCGTCGACGACCTCCTCCAGTGAGAGGCTCGCCAGCCCGAGGTGAAGCCTGAGCAGGTCGGTCAGGGCC
Organism: Streptosporangium fragile; assembly: GCF_039534445.1. Taxonomy (NCBI): domain Bacteria; kingdom Bacillati; phylum Actinomycetota; class Actinomycetes; order Streptosporangiales; family Streptosporangiaceae; genus Streptosporangium; species Streptosporangium fragile. The sequence continues at coordinate 36,563 of NZ_BAAAVI010000069.1, forward strand.
CCCGCGGGCCTGGAGATGAGCACCGCGCCCGCGTCGGGCCCCCGCCCGACCTGCGACGAGACCACACCCAGCGTCTCCAGGACGCGCATGGCCTCGCGCACCGACGAACGGCTGACCTGGAGCTGCTCGGCGAGCTGGCGTTCGCCGGGCAGGCGGTCGCCGACCGTGAGCCCGTCACCCGCGATCCGCCGCTCGATCTGGGCGAGCACGTCTTCGAACGCCCGGGTGCGCCGGACCGGCTGCCAGCCGCTCAAGGGCCCTCCTCTTGTGGGGGAATATGGTCAGACCATACTGTGGTCGGACCATATAACGGAAGGAGCGCCGTGCGCGTCGCCCTCTTCATCACATGCGTGAACGACACGCTGTTCCCCGGTACCGGGCAGGCCGTCGTCACGCTGCTGCGCCGCCTCGGCTGCGACGTCGAGTTCCCGCAGGCGCAGACCTGCTGCGGTCAGATGCACGTCAACACGGGATACCCCGAGGAGGGCAGGCGGCTCGCCCGGCACTTCGTGGACGTCTTCGCCTCCTACGACGCGGTCGTGGCCCCGTCGGGTTCGTGCGCCGCGATGGTCCGCGAGCAGTACCCGCGGCTGGCCCGCACCGCGTCGGCGGGGGCGACCGGGTCCGCCGGGCCCGCGGGCGTCATCACCGGCGCCCTCGCCCCCGCGGACGAGCCCCGCTCCTTCGCCGGGGAGGTCGCCGAGATGGTGCCGAAGGTCTACGACCTGTCCGAGTTCCTCATCGACGTGCTCGGCGTCACCGACGTCGGCGCCTACTTCCCGCACCGGGTCACCTACCACCCGACCTGCCACTCCCTGAGGGGCCTCCACCTGGGCGACCGCCCCACCCGCCTGCTGCGGGAGGTCAGGGGCCTGGAACTGGTCCCGCTGCCCGGCGCCGAGGAGTGCTGCGGCTTCGGCGGCACCTTCGCGGTGAAGAACCCGGCGATCTCCGCCGCCATGTGCGCCGACAAGGTGCGCAACGTCACGAGCACCGGCGCCGAGGTGCTGTGCGCCGCCGACAACTCCTGCCTGATGCACATCGGCGGCACCCTCAAGCGCCAGCGCACCGGAGTCCGCATCATGCACCTCGCCGAGATCCTCGCCGCCACGGAGGCCACCCGATGAGCGGCGCCACCTTCCTCGGCATGCCCGCCTTCCCGCGCAACGCCGCGGCGGCCGTGCAGGACTCCCAGCTCAGGTTCAACCTCCGCAAGGCCACCCACACCATCCGCGGCAAGCGGGCCGCCGTGGTCGGCGAGCTGCCCGACTGGGCCGAGCTGCGGCGGGCGGGCAAGGAGATCAAGGACCACACCCTGCGCAACCTCGACCGCTACCTCGTCCAGCTGGAGGAGGCGGTCACCGCGGCGGGCGGCCACGTCCACTGGGCGTCCGACGCGAAGGAGGCCAACCGGATCGTCGCCGACCTCGTCAAGGCGACCGGCGAGACCAGCGTGGTCAAGGTCAAGTCGATGGCCACCCAGGAGATCGGCCTCAACGAGGCGCTCCAGGAGGAGGGCATCACCGCCTACGAGACCGACCTGGCCGAGCTGATCGTCCAGCTCGGCGACGACTGGCCCTCGCACATCCTGGTCCCCGCGATCCACCGCAACCGCTCGGAGATCCGCGAGATCTTCCGGGACAAGATGGCCGCCTGGGGCCGCGCGGCCCCCGAGGACCTGACCGACGAGCCCCGCGCCCTCGCCGAGGCGGCCCGGCTCCACCTGCGCGAACGCTTCCTGTCCACCAAGGTCGCGATCTCCGGCGCCAACTTCATGATCGCCGAGACCGGGACGCTCGTCGTCCTGGAGTCCGAGGGCAACGGCCGCATGTGCCTGACCCTGCCCGAGACGCTGATCAGCGTGGTCGGCATCGAGAAGCTGCTGCCGACCTGGCAGGACCTGGAGGTCTTCCTCCAGTTGCTGCCCAGGAGCTCCACCGGCGAGCGGATGAATCCCTACACCTCCACCTGGACCGGCGCGACCGAGGGCCAGGAGTTCCACCTGGTGCTGCTCGACAACGGCCGGACGGACGTGCTGGCCGACGAGGTCGGCCGCCAGGCGCTGCGGTGCATCCGCTGCTCGGCCTGTCTGAACGTCTGCCCGGTCTACGAGCGCGCGGGCGGGCACGCGTACGGCTCCGTCTACCCCGGCCCGATCGGCGCGATCCTCACCCCGCAGCTGCGCGGCACGGCCTCCGCGATCGACGCGTCGCTGCCCTACGCCTCGACCCTCTGCGGCGCCTGCTTCGAGGCGTGCCCGGTCGCCATCGACATCCCCGAGGTGCTGGTGCACCTGCGCGGCAAGGTCCGCCACGCGCGTGCCGAACGCCTGGGCATGCGCGCCGCGGGGTGGGTCTTCAACCGCCCCGCCCGGCTGGCGCGCGCCCAGCGCCTCGGCGGGCGCCTGCGCAGGTTCGTCCCCGGGCGCCTGCCCCGCCCCCTCTCGGCCTGGACCGACACCCGTGACATCCCCGACATCCCCGCCGAGTCCTTCCGCGACTGGTGGAACCGTACGGACGGAGGAGCCCGATGACCGCCGGAGCACCCGCCGACCCCCGGCCCGCGGCCGCGGTCGGCGCGCGGACGAGCGCGAACAGCAGGGAGCGGATCCTGTCGAGGATCCGCGCGGCCGTCGCCGGAGCCCCCGACGCCGGGATCACCCGCTCCTACCGGACGTCCCAGGCGGCGGGAGACGACGTGGTGGAGCTGTTCGCCGAGCGGGTGGCCGACTACCGGGCCGTCGTGCACGTGGTGGGGGAGTCCGAGGTCGTCGCGACGATCAGGGCCGCCACGGCCCGGCAGGGTGCCGTCCGGCTGGTCGCCCCGGACGGCCTGCCACCCGAGTGGGTCCCCGACGAGCCGGTCGCCGACGACCCGCCGCTCACCGCGGCGGATCTGGACGCGGTCGACGGGGTGATCACCGGGTGCGCGGTGGGCATCGCGGAGACCGGGACGATCGTCCTGGACGCCGGGCCGGGGCAGGGCCGCCGCGCGCTGACCCTGGTGCCCGACTACCACCTGTGCGTCGTGCGGTCCGACCAGATCGTCATGGGGGTCCCCGAGGCCGTCGCCCGGCTCGACCCGGCCAGGCCCCTGACCTGGATCAGCGGTCCCTCGGCGACCAGCGACATCGAGCTGAACCGGGTCGAGGGCGTGCACGGCCCGCGCACCCTCGAGGTGATCATCGTCCGCTGACCCGGCTCCGCCCCAGCCCCGGGGCGCCCGGCTCCGGGGCCGGAGGCTAGTCCCGCTGCTCCGCGCCGCCGAAGCCGAGCGCCTCCGCCACGTCCTCCATGTTCTCGAAGGTCCGGTCCGGCAGCGACCGGACGGCGGAGAGCACCGGATCGGGCGCCGACTGGGACTCCGCGCGGGCCAATAGGGTCGCCCGGTCGGCGGGGAACGCGTGGACGCCGCTGATCCACCTGGCCAGGTTGCTGCGGCGGTCCACGTCCTCGGGGCTCATCCCCTCCGGGGAGCCCGGCTCGTGCGCCGGCGGGCGCGGCCCCGAGGCCAGTTCCTCCTCGCCCGGGGCGGGCATGGGCTCGGGTTCCTTCCACTCCTCGGCGTGACTGGTGCCCCCGCCCTGGACGATCCCCTGGGTCTCGTGCTTCTGCTGCTCGTCCAGGAGCCGGCCGTGCTTGTCACTTCCCCGTTCCATGATCGTCATCCCTTTCTCCTCCGGACCAGGGGCCTTACCCCCCTTGCCGCGGACAAACATCGGCTTGCGCGGGCGGCCCCGGCTGGGATGAGCTTGGACAGCGCTTTTTCGGTCTGCCGGTTGGGGGAACGCGTGACCACTTTCCTGCCTGATCCGCAGATCCGCACGGAACGACTGACGATCCGGCCCTTCGCGTCCGGGGACGCCGACCGCATCCGCGCGGTGATCGAGGCACGCCACAGGTTCCTGCCGCCCGGTGTGCCCGGCCACCCGTCCGGGATCTCCCGGTGGCTCTCCCACGGCGTGCACGAACTGCGCCGCTCCGGTCAGGGCGTGCATCTGGCCGTGGAGGCGGACGGGCTCGTCGTGGGCGCGGTGAGCCTCTTCAAGACCCTCTGGGGCGCCGGGACGACCGAGATCGGTTACGGGGTCCACCCGCTGTACCGGGGACGCGGCTTCGCCCCCGAGGCCGTGGGCGGCGTGGTGCGCTGGGTGTTCGAGACCACCGGGCTCCACCGGATCGAGCTCCGCGCCGACGTGGACAACATCGCCTCCCTGCGGGTCGCGGAGAAAGCCGGGTTCGTCAGGGAGGGCGTACTGCGCGCCGCCGAGATGGCGGACGACGGGCCGCACGACGTCGTGGTGTTCGGCATGCTCAGAGCGGATGCGGCGGCGACCGCCCGGACCCGTCGTGTCCCGGCGCCCGGCGAGGCGACGGCCCGGACGGCCCGGACGGCCCGGACGGGCCGGGCCGCGGGCCCGGAACCGGAACGCGTGGACCGGAGCACGGGCCCGGAACCGGAACGGACGGACCGGAGCACGGGCCCGGAACCGGAACGGACGGACCGGAGCGCGGGCCCGGAACCGGAACGGACGGACCGGAGCGCGGGCCCGGAACCGGGACCGGAACCGGAACGCGTGGACCGGAACGCGCGCGACCGGGAGCGGACCGTGCTGGACCTCTTCCGCGAGCGCGGCCAGCGTGCCGGGGCATGCGATCCAGGCCTCCCGACGGACCACCCGCCCGCCTGATCACCGGCGCTTCCGGCCGACCGCCGATCCCCGGCTGACCGTCGCCGATCTCGATCGGCCGGCGGTTCTCCCCGTCGGCCACCGGTGTTTCCGGCCGGCCGCCGCCGCGGGGGCGAACGCCGTACGGAACCGGTCCGGCACCCGCCATTCATGATCCGCCTCGGCCGCCCGGCCGGAAATCGCGTGAATTTACCTGTCCGTTACCTGCCCATGCCGTGGCATTATCGGATATCCTCGCGAGTCGCCACTGCGTATCCCCAGGTCAAGGTCATTGGAGTCCTGTTTCCATGAAACCGCCGCTGCTGCTCATCGGGCAGGGCTCGAACGATGACAGCGGATCCGCTGAATTCGGTAGGTTCGTCCATCGGCTCCGCTGCCGGTTGGACCAGGCGGCGGCCGACGTCTCCGGCGGCTACATCGCCAAGGCCAAGCCGCGCCTCAGCGACTCCGTCGCCTCGCTGGTCGCGCGCGGCCACCACCGGATGGTGGTCCAGCCGATGAACCTCGCGGGCGACGTCTGGCTCGGCGCCGACATCCCCTCCGCCATAGCGCGCGAGCAGGAGAAGCACCCCATGCTCACCTGCGACTACGGCCGCCCGCTCGGCTCCGACCCGCGCGTCCTCGCGCTGCTCGCCGAGCGCCTGGCCGACGCCGCCGCCGAGGTCGCCAGCCTCCGGCTGGTGCCCGCCGCCGCCGGGTCGCTCGACGACGAGCCCGAGCGCATCGAGATCGGCGAGACCGCCATCGTCCTGGTCGGTGACGGCTCCACCAACCCCGAGACCAACGCCGACGTGCACCGGGTCTCCCGCCTGTTCTGGGAGACCCACGCCCCCGAGTACATGACCGTGGAGACGGCCTTCGTCTCCCTCACGCCCCCGGGTGTCCCCGGGGGCATCGAACGCTGCCGGCGCCTCGGCGCCAAACGCGTGATCGTCGTGCCCTACCTGCTGTTCGCCGGTGGCGTGCTCGACCGCGTCTGGGCGCAGGCCATGGCCTACGCCGCGGGCCACGCGGAGCTGGACGTCCGCTGCGCCGACGTCATCGGCGACTGCGAGGGCCTGGCCGACGTGGTCATCGACCGCTACGAGGAGGCGCTCAGCGGCATCGCCTGGTGACTTCGGCGTGACCTTTCGCCGAAACTCCCTGAAACATCGTTTCCGGGGGACACTGGATCGCATGACCATCGTTGAGCAGACCATCGCGGAGATTCGTCCCGCCGACGCGGCGGCCATCGCCGAGGCCCGCGCCCACCAGGACCGCCTGACCAAGCCCCGCGGGGCTCTGGGGGCCCTGGAGGACGTCGCGGTGCGGCTGGCCGGCGCCTCGGCGGTCAGCCCTCCGCCGCTCCCGGTGCCGCCGGCTCTGGCGATCTTCGCCGCCGACCACGGCGTGCACGCCCGCGGGGTGAGCCCGTGGCCGCAGGAGGTCACCCTGCAGATGGTCGGCAACTTCCTCGCCGGCGGCGCCGTCGCCAATGCCTTCGCCGCCCAGGTCGGCGCCTCGGTGACGGTCGTGGACGTGGGCGTCGCCGCCGATCTCGACCCCGCGCCCGGCCTGAGGATCAGCAAGGTCGCGTACGGAACCGCCGACATGTCCCGCGGACCGGCGATGACCGTCGAGCAGGCGACCGCCGCTCTGGAGGTCGGCATCACCGTGGCGCGCGACCTCGTGGGAGAGGGGGCCCGCTGCCTCGTCACCGGTGACATGGGCATCGCCAACACCACCGCTTCCGCGGCGCTGATCTGCGCGTTCACCGGGCACGACGCCGCGGCGGCGACCGGCAGGGGCACCGGCGCCGACGACGAGACCCTGGAGCGCAAGATCGGCGTGGTCCGCGAGGCCCTGCGGGCGAACGGGCTGGTCGGCGCGGAGGGCGGCCCCTCCCGGGCGCCCGCCCTGGAGACGCTGGCCGCGGTCGGCGGCCTGGAGCACGCGGCGATCGCCGGCTTCATCCTGGGCGGGGCGGCCTGCGGGGTGCCGGTCATCCTGGACGGCGTCATCGCGGGATCGGCGGCTCTCGCGGCGGCGGCCCTGGCGCCGGCCGCCATCGACCACTGCGTGGCCGGGCATCGCTCGGCCGAACCCGGTCACGCCGTCGTGCTCGACCACCTCGGCCTGCGGCCCATGGTCGAGTTGGAGCTCAGGCTCGGGGAGGGCACCGGCGGCCTGCTCGCCCACCCGCTGGTCTGCGCCGCGGTCAGGGCGATGCACGAGGTGGCGACCTTCGATTCCGCCGGGGTGACCGACAAGGAGGCCTGACCTGCGGAAGGCCGGGGCCGAGCCGGTCGGGTGCGGCCCGCCTGCGCTTTTCCCCTGTTGACAAGGGGGCAGCAAAGAAGGCGCTGTCAGCCGGTAGGTTTACCTCTTAGCACGCCATGCTTCACAATTCTTCGCGAACGGGAGATCTTCCGCCATGTCGCCCTACCTGCTCGGTCTGCGTCTCTCCGGGCGGCGGGTGCTCGTCGTGGGCGGTGGACGCGTCGCCCAGCGACGGGTCCCGGCGCTGCTCGACGCCGGTGCCCTGGTCACCATCGTCTCGACGAGTGTCACGCACGCCCTCGACGACCTCATCGCGAGCGGCCGCGTGACCTGGGAGGCCAGACCGTACCAGGTCGGAGACGTGGACGGGGCCTGGCTGGTCCAGGCCTGCACCGACGACCGCGCCGTCAACGCCGCGGTGGCGGCGGAGGCCGAGGCCAAGCGGATCTGGTGCGTGCGCGCGGACGACAAGGACGCCTCGGCGGCCTGGACCCCCGCCAGCGGCAAGGTGGACGAGATCAGCGTGGCGGTCACGGCCGGGGGCGACCCCCGGCGGGCGGCCGGAATCAGGGACGCCGTCGTCGACGCGCTCCGGGACGGCACGGTCGGCGCCCGGCGCAACCGCGCCAAGCCGGTCGGCGTCGCCCTTGTCGGCGGCGGCCCCGGCGACCCGGGGCTGATCACGGTACGTGGCAGGCAGCTGCTCGCCCAGGCCGACGTGGTCGTGGCCGACCGTCTCGCCCCCCGGGCCCTGCTCGACGAGCTGTCCCCGGACGTGGAGCTGATCGACGCCGCCAAGATTCCCTACGGCCGCTACCTGGCCCAGGAGAAGATCAACGAGCTGCTGATCCAGCACGCGAAGCAGGGCAAGTTCGTCGTCCGGCTCAAAGGCGGCGACCCGTTCGTCTTCGGCCGGGGCGGTGAGGAGATGCTCGCCTGCGCCCGGGAGGGTATCCCGGTCATCGTGGTCCCCGGGATCACCAGCCCCGTCGCGGTACCCGCCGCGGCGAACGTACCGGTCACGCACCGGGGCGTGAGCCAGGAGTTCCACGTGGTCTCCGTGCACGTCCCGCCGGGTGACGAGAACTCCACCGTCGACTGGCCCGGCCTGGCGAGATCCGGTGGCACCCTGGTGCTCATGATGGCCGTCGAACGAATCGGCGTGATCGCCGAAACGCTGATCCGCGACGGACGTTCGCCGGAAACTCCCGTAATGGTGGTACAGGACGGTACTCTTCCCACCCAGCGAGCTCTTTCCGCCACGCTCTCCACCGTGGCGGATCGGGTGAGCGCGGCTGGGATTCGGCCACCTGCGATCGTGATCGTCGGCGATGTCGTCAAGGTCGGCCAGGAGGTCGAGATGGTTCGAGCGGAGCGGGTACCGTGAAATCGGCTGCCAACAGGCCCCCTCATCCAGGGGACCGTGATCCTCGATTCTCCGGCAGTTCCCAGGAGCCGTCCGACGACACGCTGCCGGACGACGCCGAGTCCCCCGGCGAGCAGACGGTCGCCTTCGGCGTCATCCGCCCCGACGACGACGCCGCCTCCGTCCGCGCCCGCCCCCGGGTCACCGCCGACGGGCCGCCCGGTGCCGCCTCCCGGCCCCACCCGGGCGTCCCGCGGCCGGATCCCGGCGCTCCCGCGCGGCCCGGCCCGGCGGTGTCGCGGCCTGATCCGGGGGCTGCTTCACGTGGTAATCCCGGCGCTCCCGCGCGGCCGAATACGGCAGCCCGGCGCCCCGGCCCCGAGGCCGGGG
>NZ_BAAAVI010000070.1:0-44141 GCF_039534445.1 Streptosporangium fragile
CGGCGAGGCCTCCGCGGTCAGCCCGGCCACCAGCCCGGCGTCGCTGACCGCGGTCGCCCGGCCCACCCCCAGATCCGTCGGCCGGCCCTCCCGCCACACATACGCGTGCGAAGCGTCGCGGTTGGCCCGGCACATCAGCTCCCCGGCCACCACCCCGGCGGCGTTGACGTCATAGGCGTGCCCGGCCGGGTGCTGCGTCTCGGTGAACGGGCAGGCCGGATCCCCCAGCGTGGTGACCGTCCCGTTTTGGTAGAGGGCCGGGTTCCACCCGGCGGGAATGCCGTCCACGCCGCGATCGGTCACATACCCCCCGGCCACCTGGCCCCGGCCGTTGATCCGCGGATACAGGACCGCCGACCCCGGGCGCCAGTCGAACTCCGGCTCATCCGGCAGCTGGATCGCCGGTCCCTGATCCCACATCACGTGCTTGCCGCCCAGGGTGCCGAACACCTGGTCGTTGTCGTTGAGATCCCAGGCCCAGCCGGTGGTGCGCGGCGGGCCGGAGTCCGGCTGCAGATCACGCACCGTGCCATCGGCGCGCCAGGTGACCGCGTGCGCCTCGTTGACCCCGTTCACCTGCGTGTGGGCCGCACCGGAGACCTCCCCGGCCTCGTTGATGCCGGTGGCATGGGCATCACACGCGGGGCCGTTCTGATCGGTGCAGGCCAGGCCGCCCAGCTCGGTGAACGTCCCGTCCTGCCAGCGCATCGCATGCCGGCGCCCCGCCGTCCCGGGCGCCTCGATCGTGACCGCCACCTGCCCGCGGTCGTTCAGCGCGGCCGCCTTGGTGAACTCGGCCGACCGGCCGGCCGCACCGCCCAGCTCGGTGACGGTGTAGGACCCGAACCGGGCCACCACCTCATGCGGGCCGTCCATGACCAGCCGCAGCGTCCCGGCCGGCCGCTCCTGCCCGTCCACGACCCACCCGGCCGGGATCCGCCCGGCCTCCGCGGCCGGGGTCAGCGTCACCGTCGTCCCGGCCCGGTACTTCTCCAGCGCCGGCGACGCGGTCACCGACCCGCCCGGATCGGCCGACAGCTTCAGCTCGAACTCCCGCAGGTCCGGCTTGGCCACCTTCACGGACTCCAGCGTGGTCCGCAGCCACTTGGCGGTCTCCGCCTTGACCACGAGGTTGTAGACGCCGTCGGCCAGCGCCTCGCTCGTCGCGGCATAGACACCGTCCCCGGCGGCCCCGTCATCCTTGAACGTCAGCTCGTGCCGGGCACCGTCCTGCCCTCGCAGGATCGCCTTCACCATCGCCCCGGTGACCGGCTGCCCGCCGTCGGTGACCGTGGCCGTCACCGCCACCCGGCCGTCCTCCGACACCTCAGCCGCGGCCGCCACCCTTACCGTGCTTCCGGCGATCCAGGCGCCCAGCTCGGCCATGACGGGCGCGGTGCCGGTGTTGGTGACCTCCAGCTTCCACGCCCCCGCCTGCGGGGCGGTGACGCTCAGCCCTTGGACGGGCTGCCTGGCCGCATCGCCGCCGGCCGCGTACGAGGCGACCGCCTTGCCCGACGGGTCGCGCAGCAGCAACCCCACCGTCTGCGGCAGCACCCCGGTGACCCCGAACCGCGTGCCCGCCGGCACCTCCACCGGCACGCTCACCGTCTTGCCCGCCTCCACCACGGCCGACGGCGTCGCGAACACCGACACCGCAGCCGTGGCGGCCTCCGCGGCGGCATCGCCGTCGCCCGCTGCCGCTGCGGCAGTGGTCTTGCCCGGCTTCGCGGCGGCGTCCCGCTTCAGGGTCGGCTCCGCGCCGTCCGGATTGCCGACGTAAGCCAGCAGTGACGCCAGCCGCGGCTTGACATAGGTGAGGAAGTCTCCCGGCGATTCGGTCATTCCGAGGTGCGGGGTGCCGGTAGTGGGGACGTCGATGTATATGAATCGCGCACTCGACGCCGCGACGATGCCGTCACCGTCCTCGAAGACGCCGTCCTCCTCGTCTGCGGAGAGCACCGGCCAGCCCACACCCACGAGGTTGGAGGGCTTCACACCCCTGAGATTCGTGACTAGTTTATTGAAACTACGCATTTGCGACGTAGTTATCTCCAGTGTGGCCGGGAAGAAAGGCGGCTGGAGGCCTTTCACCTCGTGTGCCAGCACCAGGAGGTCGGCGTAGAGGCTTCCCTCGTTCGGGGTGCCCATCTGCAGCATCCGGCTCACCACCGGCTTGCCGTCCGGTGAGTTCGGCATATTGTCTTGGACGTACTGCCGGGTGATCACCCCGCCCATGGAATGGGCGAGAGCGTCGACATGGAACGCGCCCGTCCGTCCGCGCACGCCCTCGATGTATGTCGCCAGTTGTTCGGCGTTCCCCGACACCGTCATGGTGAGCTTGCCGGGGTCTGACAGTGTGCCGGTGTCGAGGGTGCCGGGCACCTGCCCGTCACCGACCGCGAATCCCCTCAACTCCGGGTGACCGGACTTCAGAATGGGCCCGTAGTTCCCCCATGCCGTCGCCGCGTCGCTCTTCCAGCCGTGCACGAGCACCACGGGCTTCGGCAGGATGACGACGGGTTCGGTGCGACTGGTGACCTCCACGGAACCGTCGGCGGTGAGAATCTGCGCGACCAGGGCGCGGTCCGAGCTCGCCTGGCCCTTGTGCCAGGCGTAGCCTTCGGTGTCCCATGTCATCTGCTTTCTGAGGGTCTTACCTGGCGCGAGAACCACATCGATCTCCCCGCCGGGCACAGGTTTGCCGGACACCTGCTCGACCACCCGGAGTTTCCTGGAGAGGGTCTTGTCGCCGTTCGGGTTGGTGATCTCGACGTCGAGGCGGACCTGGTTGCCGTCGATCGTCCTGCCCGTCCCCGGTGACACGTCGAGCCACTCATCGGAGGGATAGCGCCGGGTCTTGATGGAGAGGGAGACGGCGGGTTTCTTGATGCCCAGGTCGAGCAAGAAGGCGTGAGCGTGGTTCTCATGATCCTTGGCGATGCCGACGATCTGGCCGAGGTCGTTGATCCCGACACTCTTCGTCAGGGTCATTCCTTTCCGCGTTTCCTCCGGCACCACGTCGTTCAGGTCGAACGGGCCGTTCTCCGTGTAGACGGCGGCGCGGTAGGAGCCATTGGAGTCGAACATTATCCCCGCGCCGACACCGTCGTTGTTGATCGCATACATGACGCCGCCGTGTGGAGTCCCGATCTTCCGGGGAACGCCGTCCTTGTTCCAGATGATGGGGACGTAACCGTCGCTCACGTCGTCGTTCCCGTAGCCGGCTACCTGCCCCTTGTCGTTGATGTCGTAGGCGACGGTGCTGCCGTGGAAGTCCAGTCGGTCCCGTTTGACGTCGATGGGTTCACCCGGCCTGGTGCGGAAGGCGACGAACTCCACGGCCGTCGGGCTGGGGTCCATGTCGGCGCCGCCGACGACCTCACCGGCTTCGTTGATGGCAAAAGCCTCCACCCGCTGACCTTTGAACGGTTCGAGCTTGAGCAGGGAACCGTCGATGTCGAGCACCTCGCGGGAGTTTATGATCTGCCCGCGGTTGTTGATGGCCATCACCGAGTACTGCAGGTCCAGACGGGTGGCCGTGCCGTCCTTGTAGACGAAGTTCGCGTGACCGGTGGACCCGTCGGATTTCCTGAACGTGTACCGGCCGACGGCAGTGCCGTCGTCGTTGACGTCCCCGGCGGAGCTGAAGAGGACGTCGCCGCTGAGACTCGACTGGATATCCGTGATCTGCGTGCCCGCGCCGCCGGACCCGGCGGAGAGCAGAACGGCTCTCGCCCTTGCGTCAGGCCACGGACGCAACGCCGCGGCGACCTGGCCTTTGTTGTTGATGTCTCCGACATCCCCCGCGAAGTCGTTGAGATTGCCGAGGTCGACGAATTTCGGAAGAGGCTCGTCGAATGCTGTCGCCTTTTCCTGGGGCGCTGCCGACCCGGATTCGGCGGCGGCGGGCCTCGGCGTGACGAGGGAGCCGACCACTGCGGCGAGCACGAGCAGTGCTGCCCGCCGTGTGAAGGTGCGACTGAGTAACCGGTTCAAGGATGAATCTCCGAAAGCTGAGGCCGCGCGCCGGGCACGGCGCGCGAACGTCGGGTGGGACATGTCCCGGAGCGTGGGATATCCGGGCGGGGCTGCAGGTTTCTTGAAGCCCGGGCGCTCAGCTCTTCTTCGTGTGCTTCGCGTGCCCGTGGGAGCGGGGAAACAGAGCCGGTGGACCCGCGTGGCGAAGCCTGGACGGGGTGATGGGTCGGTTCCTGTGGGATGTGTCAGGCCGTCGACTGTGTGTTCGCGCCTTCCCCGGATGCGGGGTCTGGGACAAGGACGAAGCCGGTTTCCGACGTGAAAGAGTTTTTCCTGCGCGGATGGGCAGCGTGAACGCGTCACTCGGGGGGACCCGGACGCCTCCTTTGGGGCTAAACGGCTATGACCAATAGGCATTGGTGCGATTGATTGCCAGTATCTTGATCGATCTTGCGAAACACTTGGAGGAAGTTGTCGGGGACTTGAAGTCGCTGCCCCGGCGCGCAAGGGCTTCTCCGGCGAGGTGGAGCGGGAGAAGACCCGGCTCGGCGAAGCTCGCGCTCGCACCCGGTTCCCGGATACCCGCGCGCTCGCCGGACGTTTAGGGTGGATGCGGGACATTATTGTGCGCCGTGTCAATAAGGGCTGTCGGAGGCTGCCATGGCACAGAGTTCACGATTACGCGGTTGCCTCGTCGCCGCCGTGATCGCGGGCGGGCTGTTCGTGCTGGTGGTGGCCGCCTCGATCGCCCTCATCTCCAACCAGCGCCGTCCCGTCGCCGACCCGCCCGCCGCTCCCTCCGCCGGGCGCTCCGCCACCCCCGAGGCCTCCGGCGGGCCCGGGAAGCAGGACAGGCTTCCCGACGGCATCGAGGTGATCGAGGAGGAGCGGCTGGACGAGCGCCGGATGGACCTCACCCTCCGCTCGGCCGCACTCGGCGACGTCACCAGGGTGCGCCTGCTGCTGCCCAGAGGCTGGTCCCGGGAGGCGGGGCGGACCTGGCCGACACTCTGGCTGCTCCACGGGGGCCTCGACGACTACCGGTCGTGGTCGAGGTCCGACGTCGCCGAGCTCACCGAGGACGACCCGGTGATCGTGGTGATGCCCGACGGCGGCAGGTGCGGCAGCTACTCCGACTGGCACAACGGCGGAGACGGCGGCCCGCCCCGGTGGGCGACCCACCACCTGCGGGAGCTGCTGCCCCTGCTGGAGAGCCGGTACGCCGCCGGCGGCGAGCGCGCCGTCGCCGGATACTCGATGGGCGGCCAGGGGGCGATGCTCTACGCGGCGGCGGGCGGCTTCAAGGCGGCGGCCTCCTTCAGCGGGGCGCTGCACACTCTCCTGCCGGGCGTCGACGTGGCGGTCATGCTCGGCACCACCGCGGGCTGCTTCGGCACCGACTGGAAGCGCCTCTGGGGCGACCCACGCGAGGACCGCGAGGTGTGGGAGCGGCACAACCCCTACCACCTGGCCGGGCGACTGCGCGGGGTCCGCCTCTACGTGGCCGCCGGCGACGGGGGCAAGCGCGACGGGGAACTGTTCGGCGACATCACCGAGGAACTGGCTCGCAAGGCGGCCGCGGCCTTCACCGGCCGCCTGCGGTCGCTCGACATCCCCTACGAGCCCCACTTCTACCCGGGCCGTCACAACATGACCTACTGGAACCGGGAACTGCGCCGGGCGCTCCCCATGCTCCTGGAGTCCGTCGGGGCCAGATGAGCCCGGTGCCCCTCCGCAGGAGGGATCCCGTACGGCCCTGTCGCCCCGTCGGCATGGAAATCCGGGCCCGCCCCTGGCTATCGTCTGCCTGTGGGCAGCCTCCGACAGCGCTCCGGCCGCTCCGGCGGATCCAGCCGATCCAGCCGCTCCGGCCGCTCCGGCGGGTCCGATCGCGCGCGCGACGCCTCCGACGCCGACGCGCGTACGCGCATCCTCGACGCCGCCGAGGAACTGTTCGCCGGCGTGGGGTACGAGGCCACCCCCACCGCGGAGATCGCCCGGCTGGCCGACGTGCCCAAGGGGCTCGTCTTCCACTACTTCCCCAGGAAGATCGATGTCCTGGTCACGCTGATCGACGAGCGCACCCTCGTGGAGGAGTCCCCCGAGGTGGAGGCCGTCCCGGGCGACGCGGCGGGCACCCTGTCCCGGCTGGCCAGGCGCCTGCCGCTCAGCGCCTCCCCGGCGATGCGCCGCATCCTGTTCCGTGAGGCCGACACGCACGGCTCGGTACGCGACCGGCTCGGCCGGCTGAACGGCGAGATCATCCGCCGGGCCCGGTTCGCGCTGGAACTGGCGCTGCCCACCCCGCGCGGCGACGCCGCCCGGCTGGAGGTCGCCGCCGTCACCTTCGCCGCGGTGCTGCTCTACCAGGAGAACCTCTGCCAGCTCACCGGCCACCACATCGACCCCGACGCGGTCGCCGAGCTGATCGCCCACGCCCTCGGCTGAAAGCCTCCGCTCCGGCGGGGCCCGCGGTCCGGGCTCCGGGCCGGCGCGTCCTCCCGGACCGGCCGGTCCGCAGACCGGCTCTCAGGCCGGGATCATCTCCCGCGGCGGCCGGGCCGCGACGGGCCCTGCCGGGCGTACCGGCTCGACCAGCTCCAGCAGCTCGTCCATGGCCTCCCGCAGGTGGCCCATGAGCCGCCAGACGTCCGCCACCCGGTTCGGGCAGGACAGGATGCCGAAGTCCAGCGAGCCGTCGTAGGAGAAGCAGGTGATGTTGACCCCGCCGCTCAGGTCGGTCAGCACCGACATCGGGTGGTAGGCGAGCACCCGCGCGCCGCACAGGTACAGCGGGAACTGCGGTCCCGGCACGTTCGAGACGATCAGGTTGACCGGCGGCATCACGATCGAGGCCAGCCGGAAGACCACGGGCGTCGCCAGCGCGGTGACGGCCGGGGGCAGCACCGACGACAGCTCGCCCAGCCAGGTGGCGGGCGAGCCGGCGAAGCGCCGTTTGGCCGTGCGCATCGTCCGCGCGGTCACGCGTAGGCGCTCCCGCGGGCACCCCAGGTCGGTCGGGAGCGGGGCGACCATGACCGAGATCTGGTTGCCGACCACGTCCCGGGCGCTCGCCGTGCGGACCGCGACCGGGACCGCGGCGATCAGCGGCCTCTCCGGCAGTGCCTCGCGCTCGCGCAGCCACGCGCGCAGCGCCGACGCGCACAGTGCCATGACCACGTCGTTGACGCTGGCCTCGAAGGCGCGGGCGACCCGCTTGACGTCGGCGAGCGGGATCGACCCGTACGAGAAGCGCCGTTCGGCGCCGATCGGTCCGTTGAACGGTGTGCGCGGCACCGACAGCGAGGGCAGCTCCGGCAGTGGCCGGTCCTTCCCGGAGAGCACCCGGGCGGCGGCGGCGACCGTCCGGGCGCCCGGCAGCGCCGCGGCCACCGGGATCACGTCCAGGTCGGCCGCCATCCGGGCCAGTGAGCGCAGCGCGCTGACCGGGTGGGTCACCGACCGCGACACCGCCCCGGCCAGCATGCCGGCCAGCCCGGGCGCGGTGGGGGGCGGTTCGGGCGCGGGCGGCTCCACGGGGCGCGGCTCGGGCGTCAGGTCCAGCAGCGCGGCGAGCGTCTCCGCCCCGGACACCCCGTCGATGGCGCAGTGGTGGACCTTGGCGTACAGGGCCACCCGGCCGCCGTTCAGGCCTCGGATCAGGTGCATCTCCCACAGTGGCCGGCTGCGGTCCAGGCGCCGCTCGTGGATCCGGGCGATCTCCCCGGCGAGCCGGGCCTCGTCACCCGGCGCCGGGAGTGTCGTCTCGTGGACGTGGGCGGCGACGTCGAGGCCGGTGTCCTCCACCCAGTACGGGCGGTCGAGGCCGAACGGCACCGTGGCCAGGCGCAGCCTGAGGGCCGGGGCGAGGTGCAGCCGCTCGCGGAGCAGCTCGACCAGGGCCTCGCGTGTGACGGTGCCTCCCGGGGCGCAGCCCGGGTCGAGAATGGCCAGACCGGCGACGTGCGCCGCGGTGGTCGCCGATTCGGCGTGAAGGAACTGCGCGTCGAGCGCGGTCAGCTGGCGCATCGGTCGAGCCTCCTAACGGAAAACGGGAGAACACGTGCGGTCATCATCACGTCGGCACGTTTCCCCTTCGTTTCCTCCGTACGACCTCGGGCGTCTTTCCGGCGAAGTCCGGAGGTCCAGCCGATCATCGCTTTCCGGAGTCTTCCCGCTGCCGCCGGTGAGCATGTCCGTCCGGCGGAGCCCTCCGGGACCTTGCCCACGGTGAGGCGCGGGCCCGCGGGCCACGGCATCCGCGCCGGGGCTCACGGGTTCACGACGGTCACGGGGTGGTGGACGACCGCGTCGAAGAGGTAGCCGAACTCGTTGTGCGGGGTGCGCTGCGGCTGGGTCGCGCCGGTCTCGTCGACGGCGCGCGCCAGCAGCGTGCGCGGTCCGGTCTCCTGCGGGCTCCAGGTGACGTGCCAGCGGGCCCAGGCCGGTACCACGTGCGGGCCGCGCAGCTGGGCCCGCCGCCAGGTGACGCCGCCGTCCACGCTCACCTCCACCGCGGTGATCCGGCCGTGGCCCGACCACGACCGGCCGTGCAGCACGTGCGCCCGCCCGGCGGCCAGCGTGGCGTTCCACGGCAGCTCGAAGGCGCTCCTGACGCCCCGGACGGTCAGCGGGGCGCCGCCCTGCGGCGGGTGGGCGGCGCCGAACATCCGGTAGAGCTCCGTGTTCCACGGCGAGAACAGCGGCGAGGCGGAGACCTCGATGTCGCCGACCCACTTGATCGAGGCGAGGCCGATCCAGGAGGGGACGACCAGCCGTACCGGGTGGCCGTGGTCGGGCGGGAGCGGCCGGCCGTTCATCTCGTACGCGAGGATGACGTCCTGCAGAGCCTTGGCCACCGGGATGGGCCGGCGCACCGGGCCGAGGTCGACCCCGCCGGAGACGTAACCCGGGTCGAGCCCGCGTGCCATGACGTCGACGGCGTCCGGGGTGAGCCCGGCCAGGTCGAGCACCGTGGCCAGCGGAACCCCACGCCAGCGGGCGACCCCGATGCCGCCCAGCCGCCACGGGGTGCCGGAGACCTCCTGGTGCTGCTGGGTGGTGAAGAAGCTGCGCCCGTTGCCCGCGCACTCGATCGCCACGTCGCGCGTCACCGCCGGAAGC
This sequence comes from Streptosporangium fragile, assembly GCF_039534445.1. Taxonomy (NCBI): domain Bacteria; kingdom Bacillati; phylum Actinomycetota; class Actinomycetes; order Streptosporangiales; family Streptosporangiaceae; genus Streptosporangium; species Streptosporangium fragile. The sequence continues at coordinate 9,106 of NZ_BAAAVI010000070.1, forward strand.
GCCAGCAGCTCCCCGTAGTCGAAGCTCCGGGGGTTGCGCAGCCCCGTGCCGTGCAGCCGCAGCCGCCAGGCGGTCGCGTCGATGATCGGGGTGGAGGTGTGGTTGCGCACGAAGAATCGCTCGTTGGGCACGTGGAACCCGACGTCGCGCATCGCCTCCCAGCGCATCTCGGCGTTGGTGTCGTGGACGACGAACAGCTCCGGTGGCAGCGGTTTGACGATCCCCGGCCCGGTCCGCCCGCCCGCCGCGGGAGGTTGTCCGGCCGTCGTGGGAGGTCGCCCGCCCGCCGCCTCCTCGGCTCCGGGTGCCTGCGTGCGCGTCGTGTCCCGCGCGGACGCCTGCCGGGGCACCGCCCCGGTGCGCCGGTGGACGGCCTCGTGGGTGAGGTCTTCGTGCGGCATGTGACGCCCCCCTCTCCTCTTACACCTATTTCCTACCAAGAAACAATGCAATACGGGAAGGGGGCGTGGCTCTGCCGCTCTCAGCGGCCGAGGAAGTCCAGCAACCGCTCCAGGGGCCAGGTGTTGATCACGTCGTCGCCGGTCAGCCAGCCGCGCTGGGCGATACCGACGCCGAAACGCTGGTTGCCGAGGTGGGGAACGGCGTGGGCGTCGCTGTCGATGGAGAACTTCACACCGTGGTGGCGGGCCAGCCGTACCAGGTCGGAGGGGAGGTCGGAACGACCCGGGAAAGAGTCGATCTCCATCGCGGTGCCGGTGCGGGCGGCGGCGCGGAACACCTCGTCCCAGTCGGCGTCCACCCCGGGGCGCTTGCCGATCTGCCGTGTGGTCGGGTGGCCGATGACGTGCACGTGCGGGTTCTCGCAGGCGGCGACGAACCGCCGGGTCATCTCCTCGCGCGACTGGGTGAAGTGTGAGTGGACGCTGGCCACGCACACGTCGAAGCCCGCCAGCACGTCCTCCGGCCAGTCGACCGAGCCGTCGGGGCCGATGTTCAGCTCGGTGCCGTGCAGCAGCCGCATGTCCGGATACTTCTCCTGGAGCCGCCGGATCCACTCACGCTGCTCCAGGGCCTTGTCCAGCGTCATCCGCTGCATCGTCAGGTCGGGCGCGTGGTCGGTCACCGCGTAGTAGGAGTAGCCCCGGGCGTGCGCGGCGGCGACCATCTCCTCCAGCGAGGCGATGCCGTCGGTCAGGTCGGTGTGGGTGTGCAGGTCGCCCCTGAGATCCTCCAGGGTGACCAGCACGGGCAGCTCGCCCCTGAGCGCGGCGGCGATCTCGCCGCCCTCCTCGCGCAGGGTCGGCGGGATCCACTCCATGCCGAGGGCCCGGTAGATGTCCTCCTCGCTCGCGGCGGCGATCACCCGCTCGCCCTCGAACAGGCCGTACTCCGACAGCTTCCAGCCCTTCTTCACGGTGATCTCCCGCAGGTGCACGTTGTGCTCCTTGGAGCCCGTGAAGTAGAGCATCCCGGCGCCCCACGACTCGGCGGGGATCAGCCGCAGGTCGACCTGGACCCCCTGGGTGGTGCGGACCGAGGTCTTCTTCTCACCGGAGGCGATGACCTCCGCGACGTACGGCTGCGCCTTGAAGTCGTCCATCAGCGACTCGGGGCCCACCGCGAGGATGTCGACGTCGCCGATGGTCTCCTTCATCCGGCGCAGCGACCCGGCGTAGGCGATCCGCTCGGCGGGCAGCGAGGCGATGATCCGCTCCGCCAGGTCCATGGCCACGCCGGTGTGCACCCTGGCGCTGCTCCGCTCCAGCTGCTCGACGCCCCTGAGCAGGTTCTCCTCGGTCTTGGCGCCGAAGCCCCGCACCCCCTTCAGGCGCCCCTCGCCGATGGCCTTCACCAGGGCCTCGGGGGAGTCGATGCCGAGCTCCTGATAGAGGAAGACGGCCTTCTTCGGACCCAGGGACGGGACCCGGGTCAACCTCCGCACCCCCTCGGGCACCTTCCCCCGCAGGTCGTCGAGCTGCCGGAAACTGCCCCTTTCGAGATACTCCTCGACTTTCTTGGCGATCGCCTCGCCCACCCCCGGCACGCTCCGCACGGGCGTCGCCGCGATGTCGTCCGGGAACCCGGCGATGGCCTTGGCCGCCTTCTGGTAGCTGCGCACCCGGAACGCGTCGCCGCCCGTCATGGCGAACAGGTCGGCGTACTCCTCCAACGCGGCCGCGACGTCGTCATTAGCTCGTGCCATACGGCCAGCCTAGAAGATCCCACCGACGTTTCCCGGCCCCGGCGAGCCGGTTCGGGGCCCGGATCGTCACAGAGGTTCAGGGGTGACCGGATGCGGCCCGCTGACGGAACGGCGATGTCCTCCGGGGCGGAGACAAGCCGAGGTTGTGGTTTCCGGGAGGCCGGTGTGACGTGGGAGATCGGCATCGACCGGGTGGATGACGCCTGCCGCTGCATGTGATCTTGTATTGGCCTACCCTCAATCTAGACAGACTGGACAGGGGGTCTTCGTGGGCGGATGGCAGGTTCAGGAAGCGAAGCAGCGCTTCAGCGAGGTCGTACGGCGGGCGGTCAGTGAGGGTCCTCAAGTGGTCACCCGGCACGGCGAGGAGGTGGCCGTGGTCATCGACATCGCCGAGTACCGCCGTCTCAAGGGCGACGCTCCAGATTTCGGGCGGTTCCTTCTCGCCGACCCCGACTGGGACGACGATGTCGAGTTCCCCCGGAGCCGGGACCTGCCCCGAGAGGTGGATTTCGACTGATGGGCGTCGGCTACCTGCTTGACACGAACGTGGTCTCCGAGGTTCGCAAGCGGAACGGAAGCTCTCACGTCAGGGCCTGGATAGGCGGGGCTCACGGGCACACTCTCTACCTCAGCAGCCTGACGGTCGGTGAGATCCGCTGCGGAGTCGAGCTTCGCCGACGCAGCGATCCCGCGCAGGCGACGGTTCTGGAACGCTGGCTTCACGGACTTCACCGGCAGTTCGCCGATCGCATCGTTCCCGTCACCTCAGAGGTCGCGGAGGAGTGGGGACGGCTGAACGCCGTCCGCCCGCTTCCGGCGATGGACGGTCTGATCGCCGCGACGGCCAGGGTGAACGGGTGGACACTGGTCAGCAGGAACGTCAAGGACTTCGAGGGGACGGGCGTGTCCGTGGTCAACCCCTTCGAACCGCCGCGCTGACGGAACGGTGGGTGGTCACGCCCGGGTGTAGCGGTGCTTGGCGCCGGGCGGGAAGTAGTCGGGGTCGCCCGTCTCGCGGAGGCGGACGATCGGGAGCTGCCTGGCCGGGGGCACGTAGTTGGCGAACTCGCTGTTGAGACGGCGGAGCTGGGCGAGGATCGAGCGGCCGATCGTCCCGGCGGTCTCGGCGGAGCCCCGCAGGCCGGGGGCGAGCTCGACGGTCACCGCCAGGTGCCGGTCGCGCTCCTCGTCCTCGGTCACCTCCAGTACGAACTTGCCGGTCACCAGGGCGCTGACCTCCGGCTGCTCCAGGCCGACCGCGATGTTCTCCGGGTAGACGTTGGCGCCGTAGTAGGAGACGGTGAAGTGGCTGCGGCCGAAGACGTACGCGAACGGCAGGTCCGGGCCGGTCTCGGCGAGGTGGAAGCCGCGCTCGGCGAGGAAGGCGAGCATGCGGTCGTGGGGGATCAGGCCGCCCTCGTCGGCGATGTGGTAGCGGATCAGCGGGATGCCGTTGTCGCCGGAGAAGAGCAGGGTGCCCTCGTGCTCCTCGAAGAAGCGCACCCGCGGGTCGTACTGGACGAGGGTCGGCAGGCGCGAGGCGCCGAACAACTCCCTGGCCGTCTCGGGGTCGCCGGCCAGGAAGCGGCGGATCCGGACGGAGAGCGGGGTCTCGTTGCCGAGCACCCCGGCGTCGGCGGTGCCGTAGAGGGAGGCGGTGTCGCAGGCAGGGTCGGTCATCCCGGTCCGCTCGGCGACGAGCGTGCGCCACTCCTCGCTGAACACCTCCCCGGCGGTGACCAGCTTGATCGAGTAGTCGGACCAGGGGAGCCCCTGGGCCACCCCGGTGTCGATCACGTCCTTGAGGAACGGCGGGTACCCGAGCAGCACGACCTGGTCGAAGTGCGGCGCCAGCTCCGGGATCACCCGCAGGATCTCCCGCCGGTCGCTGCCGGGGGCGATCGCGGTGATCGGGTAGCCCCTGGCGGCGAGGCGCCGGCAGCAGGCGAGGGTGAACAGCCCGCCCACCCAGGTGCCGAGCGCGAAGCAGACGACGGCGAGCGTCCTGCGCTCGGCGGCGCGGAAGGCGTCGCGGAAGACCTGCTCGAACCGCTCGGCGATGACCTCCTCGTCGGCGGCCGAGCGCGGCCAGAACGACGGGGTGCCGGTGGACCCGGACGACACCGCGATCATGTCGCCGATCCTGCCGTCCCGGCACAGCTCGGGCAGCGGGTAGCGGCGGGTGTAGGTGTCCTTGGTGGTGAGCGGCAGCCGCGTGAAATCCTCGTAGGTCTTGACCTGCTCGGCCGCCACGCCGTGCTCCGCGAGGAACGCGCCGTAGGCGGGCACCGAGGCCGCCACCCGGTGGAACAGCTCGACCACGCCGTCACGAGGATCCATCCGCCGAATGTACGGCCTCCGCTTCCGTCCCGCCACCATGTGCCGCGGACGCGTGGCGGGACGAGGCCCGGGGCGGTCTCCGCTCCGGCGGCGCCGAAGCTGCGGGCGGTCGGCGAGGAGAGCGTGGATGCTTTCCGGGAGCGTGGCGAGTTCGGCGTCCGGGTCGAAGCTGCGGGCGGTCGGCGAGGAGAGCGCGGATGCCCCGGTCCCGGCGGGTCAGCTCTCCGACGGGCTCGGCACCACGGTCACGGCCGGGCTGGGCGACTCACCGCGCTGGGCCTTGAGCAGCAGGTCCAGGTGCTCCCGCACGACGGGCGCGGCGTCCGCGGCGAGCTGCTTCACCTCGGGGGAGGACCCCTTCTGGAGCTCCCTCCTCCCCTCGGCCAGCGTCTGACGGTGTGCGGCGATCTGCGCGGCGAGCCATGCCTGGTCGAACTCCACCCCGCTCTTCGCCAGCACCTCGTCGAGCTGCCTGCGCTGCTCTCCGCTGGGCCCGTCGGGAAGCTCCACGCCGAGCTGACCGGCGACCCTCCGCAGGTCCGCGTCGAGCTTGACATGGTCGACGACCAGCTTCATCCCCAGTTCGCGTACGATCTCGCCGCTCTCGCGCACCTCCTGGCCGACCGTCTTCTCCTGGGCGGCCCGGCCGGCCTCGATCTCGGCCAGGTTGCCCTGGTGGGCCCGGGCGAGGAACACCTTGTCCTGCCGGTTCAGGGCGGGCGGCGGGGTGACGGCGCCGGCTGTGCCGCCCAGCATGACGATGACGGCCAGCAGGGTGATCATCTTTCGGGCCATCGGAATCCTCCGTGGATCACTCCAGGGTCGGAACAAGCACCTCCTCGACATATGCGCCTATCTGCGACTGTGTAGCGCGACAAGCGTTAAATCATGACAAAAGGAGCACATGACTCCCCGGAAGGGGGAACACGGCCCGGGGCTCAGCTCAGGACGGCGTCCAGCAGGAGGGAGCCCGCGCCCAGCAGGGCGGCGTCGGGACCGCCGCGGGTGACGGCGATCTCCAGGTCGCGGGTGGCCAGCGGCAGGCAGCGCTCGTAGACGGCCGCCCGGATGGACGCGATCAGCGGTTCGGCCGTGGACAGGCTCCCGCCGATCACGATGGCGTCCGGGTTGAGGAAGTTGACCAGGACGGTGAGGACCTCGCCGATGAGGCGTCCGGCGTTCCTGACCAGGGCGGTGGCCTCGGGTACGCCGTCCTCGACCAGGGCGACGACGTCCGAGGGGCGCCGCGCCGGGATGCCCAGCTCGGACAGGGCGCCCATGAGGGCGGCCCCGCTCGCGTAGGCCTCCAGGCAGTCGGGGTGGCCGCACGAGCACATGGTGGAGGAGTCGGTCCGCACCCGGACGTGGCTGATGTCGCCGGCCGAGCCGCGGCCCCGGTGCAGGCGCCCGCCGACGATCACTCCGCACCCTATGCCGCTGCCCGCCTTGAGCACCATGAGGTTGTCGCACTCCGGCCAGGAGCGGGCCTCGCCGACGGCCATGAGGTTGGCGTCGTTCTCCACGAGCACCGGCAGGTCGAAGTGCGCGCCGAGGTGCTCGGCGACGGGGAAGTTGTTCCAGCCGGGCATGCGCGAGGGCGACACCACCCGGCCGCTGGCCGGGTCGACGGGGCCGGGGATGCCGGTGGCGACGCCCCGCAGCGGGACGCCGGGCGGGCCGTAGGCCAGCAGCAGCTCCTCGAACGAGGCCGCCATCCAGTCGAGGGTCTCCTCGGGGCCCCGGGCGATGTCGCAGGGGCGCTCCTCGATGACCAGGGGAGTGCCGCTGAGGTCGAGCAGGCCGAAGCGGGCGTGGTGCGCCCCGAGGTCGGCCACCGCGAGCAGCCCGGCGGTCGGGCTGAGCCGCAGCCGCCGCGGCCGCCGCCCCCCGCTGGAGGTGCCCGATCCTTCCTCGACGAGGAGGCCGGTGCCGATGAGCTCCTCGACGCGCAGGGAGACGCTCGACGCCGCCAGGCCGGAGAGACGGGCCAGCTGGGCACGCGACTCGGCGTGGCCGATGGCCACGAGACGCAGGAGATCGCTCTGCGCCCCCCGCACGAGCAGCCGCTCTTTGCCTGACATGAACAGAGGAATACCACGTCTGTACTTACTGCAGCAACGTGTTGACTTGCTGGAGAATCATCCATTACGTTCCGCTTTGTCTTCGATTTCGAAGGAAGATGGCGATGATCCAGGTCAAAGGGTTGAACAAATGGTTCGGCGATCACCATGTACTACGCGACATCGACCTTGAGGTCGCGCGGGGTGAGGTCGTCGTGGTGGTCGGCCCCTCCGGGTCCGGCAAGTCCACGCTGTGCCGCTGCCTCAACCGCCTGGAGACCGCCGGTTCGGGCGACATCCTGATCGACGGCGTACCCGCCCCGGTGGAGGGCCGCGCGCTGGCCGGGCTCCGCGCCGACGTCGGCATGGTCTTCCAGTCGTTCAACCTGTTCCAGCACAAGACCGTGCTGGAGAACATCGTGCTCGCGCCCATGAAGGTCCGCGGCGTGAGCCGCGCCGAGGCCGAGACGACCGCGCGGGAGCTGCTGGCCCGCGTCGGCATCGCCGAGCAGGCCGGCAAGCTGCCCGCGCAGCTGTCGGGCGGGCAGCAACAGCGGGCGGCCATCGCCCGCGCGCTGGCCATGCGTCCCAAGGTGATGCTCTTCGACGAGCCCACGTCGGCGCTCGACCCGGAGATGGTCGGCGAGGTCCTCGACGTGATGGTCCGGCTGGCCGCCGACGGCATGACGATGGTCGTCGTCACCCACGAGATGGGCTTCGCCCGCCGGGCGGCCGACCGCGTGGTGTTCATGGACGCCGGCCGGATCGTCGAGACGGCCGAGCCCGCCGCCTTCTTCGAGGCGCCCCGGACCGACCGGGCCAGGGACTTCCTGGCCAAAGTACTCACTCACTGATCGAAAAGGATGGTGGGCCCGATGGTGTCCATGAAGCGGCTGGCCGCTGTCGCCGCCGTGTCGATGCTCGGCCTGTCGGCCTGCGGCGGTACGGACGCGGGCGGCTCGGCGGTGCCGGGCGGCGACTCGGCGGTGCCGGGCGCGGCCAAGGGCGGCGACGTGATCGCGTCGGCGCCGGTGGCGGCCGCCGCCGACATCCTGCCCGGCTCCACGATGGAGAAGATCAAGCAGCGCGGCGAGCTGATCGTCGGCGGGTCGCTCGACGCGCCGCTGCTCTCGCAGCAGAACCCGGTGACCGGCGAGGTCGAGGGATTCGACGCGGACATGGGCAAGGCCCTCGCCAAGTACATCATCGGCGAGCCCAAGGTGAAGATCGTCAACTCGGCGTCCGAGACCCGCGAGGCGCTGCTGAGCAACGGCACCGTGGACGTCGTCTTCCAGACCTACACGATCACTCCGGAACGGGCCGAGCAGGTCTCCTTCGCCGGGCCCTACTACTCCTCGGGCCTGACCCTCGCCGTCAAGAAGGGCACCACGGGCATCACCAAGCCCGAGGACCTCAACGGCAAGACCGTCATCGCCGGAGCCAACACCCCGGCCATCCCGGCGATCAAGAAGCTCGCCCCGCAGGCGAAGATCGTGACGTTCGGCAGCGACCCGGAGTGCATGCAGGCGCTCAAGCAGGACCGCGGCGTCGCGTACGTCCAGGACGAGACGCTCCTGGTGGCCAACGCCCAGAAGGACCCCTCGGTCCAGGTGGTCGGCACGCCCTTCACCACCGACCCGTACGGCATCGGCCTCAAGCACGGTGACGAGCAGTTCAAGAAGTTCGTCAACGACTGGCTGAAGAAGATGCAGGACCAGGGCGTCTGGCAGAAGGCGTGGAAGAACTCGATCGGCACGGTCGTGCAGGGCGAGGCGCCCACCCCGCCGCAGATCGGATCGGTCCCGGGTTCCTGATGTCCGCTCTCCTGGACCACCTGCCGGAGTTCTGGCAGGGACTGATCGTGACCCTCCAGCTGACCGCGGCGTCCTTCGCCGGCGCCGCGGTCCTGGGACTCATGATCACCGCCATGCGGGTCAGCCCGGTCGGCGTTCTGCGCGGGATCGGCACGGTCTACGTGGAGACCTTCCAGAACCTGCCCCTGCTGGTGCTGCTGGTGCTCGCCGTCTTCGGCCTGCCGGAGATCGGGCTCCAGGCCGACCTGCTGGTGACGGCCGTCATCGTCATCGCGATGTACGAGGCCGCCTACATCGCCGAGGCGCTGCGCTCCGGCGTCAACGCGGTCTCGGCCGGGCAGGGTGAGGCCGCCCGCGCGCTCGGGCTGACCTTCGGCCAGTCCCTGCGCCACGTGGTCCTGCCCCAGGCGCTGCGCACCGTGATCCAGCCGCTCGGCAACATCTTCATCGCGCTGACGATGAACACCTCGCTCGCCGCCGCGGTCGGCGTGGTCGACCTGACCGCCGCGGCCAACCGGGTGAACCTCGTCGAGGCGCAACCCATCCCGATCTTCGTCGGGGCGGGCCTGGCCTACGCCCTGATCGCCGCCTGCGCCGGGTTCGTGACCGGGCGCCTCGAACGGCGGCTGGCGGTGGTCCGGTGATCGGCCCTCGCCCCGGCGGGACCGGTGGTCCGGTGGGCAGCCCTCGCCCCGGCGGCCCCGGTGGCCGCGCACGGGCACGTTTCCCGGCGGAGCGGAACGGCCCGCGCCCCGGCGGGGCCGGTGCCCGGCCGTCCGGGGCCGTCGTCCCGGGCGGCCCGTCCCGCGACGAACCCCTGGAGGATGCCCGGTGAGCAACGTGCTCTTCGACGAGCCCGGCCCGCGCGCCCGGCGCAGGATCCGCGTCGCGACCGTGGTGGGGGCGGTCGCGGTGGTCCTCCTCGCGGCCCTGGCCGTCCGCCAGTTCGCCGCCAACGGCCAGCTCGCCGCCGACAGGTGGGCGCCGTACGCGACCTGGCCGATGTGGCGCTACCTGCTGGGCGGGCTCTGGGCCACCGCGCTGGCCGCGGTCGTCTCGGCCGCGCTCGCGATGGCGGCCGGGCTGGCGCTGGCCCTCGGCCGTCTCTCGCGGCGCCGCTGGGTGCGCCTGCCCGCCGCCGCGTACGTGGAGGTGGTGCGGACCGTCCCGGCGCTGCTGCTGGTCTACGTCGTGCTGTTCGCGCTGCCCCGCTACGGGCTGGACCTGCCGCTGTTCTGGAAGCTCGTGGTGCCGCTGGCGGTCTCCAACGCCGCGGCGTTCGCGGAGATCTTCCGCGCCGGCATCCTGTCCGTCGAACGCGGCCAGGGCGAGGCCGGTCTCGCCGTCGGGCTCACCCACGGCCAGTCCATGCGCCTGATCATCCTGCCGCAGGCGGCCCGGCGCGTGCTGCCCTCGATCGTCAGCCAGTCGGTCGGCCTGCTCAAGGACACCTCGCTCGGCTTCGTGGTCAGCTACGCCGAGCTGCTCTACAGCGGCAAGGTCCTGGCGACCTACAACGGCCTGCTCATCCAGACCTACATCGTCGTCGCGCTGATCTACCTGGCGGTCAACGCGTCGCTGTCCAAGCTCGCCCGCGTCCTGGAGGCGCGTACCCCCCAGACCCGCGCCCCGCGGGCCCGCCGATCGCGAAGGAGTCCCGTCCGTGCCTGAATTCGTCCCCCTGGCCGAGGTGGTGCGCTCCGGGTTCGTCGAGAGCGTGCACTTCGGCAGCGCCGTCGCGCTCGCCCCCGACGGCACCGTGGCCGTCGCCCGGGGGCGGGCCGACGCGCCGGTGCTGCCGCGCTCGTCGGCCAAGCCGTTCCAGGCGCTGGCGTGCCTGCTGGCCGGGGCCGACCTGCGCGGGCCGCGCCTGGCGATCGCCGCGGGCAGCCACACCGGGGAGGACCGCCACGTGCGGCTGGTCGCCGAGATGCTCGCCGAGGCCGGGCTCGGATTCGACGCCCTCGGCTGCCCCGCGGACTGGCCGGAGGACGAGGCCACCCGGCACGCGCTGATCAGGGACGGCAGGGCGGCCTCGCCGGAGCGGATGAACTGCTCCGGCAAGCACGCCGCGATGCTCGCCGCGGCCGTGGCCTCCGGCTGGGAGACCGGCTCCTACCTCGACGCGGACCACCCCGTGCAGCGGCGGGTCGGGGCCGTCGTCGAGGAGCTGTCGGGAGAGAAGGCGGCGCATGTCGCCGTCGACGGGTGCGGCGCGCCGCTGTTCGGGCTCTCGCTGACCGGGCTGGCGCGGGCCGTCCGCGAGCTGGTCGTCGCCGAGCCCGGGACCGCGCCGCGGGCGGTCGCCGACGCCATGCGAGAGCACCCCGAGTACGTCGGCGGGACCGGCCACGTCAACACCTCGCTGATGCGGGCGCTGCCGGGGGCGGTGGCCAAGGGCGGCGCCGAGGGGGTCCTCGTCGTCGCCCTCGCGACCGGGCACGCCGCGGCCGTCAAGGTCATCGACGGGAGCCCGCGGGCGACGACCGCGATCGCGCTGGCCGTGCTCCGGGCGGCGGGCGGCGACGTCACGGCCGCCGCGGACTTCGCGCGCGTCCCGGTGCTGGGCGGAGGCGTCCCGGTCGGCGAGATCCATGCTGTGGAAGAGGAGAGATGAGCCTTACCTACGAGATCTGCATCGACAGCACGGCGGGCGCCCTGGCGGCCGAGAAGGCCGGGGCGCACCGCGTCGAGCTGTGCTCGGCGCTCTTCGAGGGCGGCCTGACCCCGACCCTCGGCACGGTCGAGGCGACCCTCGCCGCGGTCTCGTCGATCCGGGTCCACGTGATCATCCGCCCCCGGGGCGGTGACTTCATCTACGACAAGCACGAAATCGCCGCGATGGAACGCGACGTGGCGGCCGTCCGGGACGCGGGCGCGCAGGGCGTGGTGATCGGGGCGCTGACGCCGGCGGGCGAGGTGGACACCGAGGTGGCCAGGCGCCTGATCGGCGCCGCGGAGGGGCTCTCGGTCACCTTCCACCGGGCCTTCGACATGACCGCCGATCCCTTCGCCGCCCTGGACACCCTCATCGCGCTGGGCGTCGACCGGGTGCTCACCTCGGGTCAGGACACCACCGCACTGGAGGGCGCGCCACTGATCGCCTCCCTCGTCGAGCGGGCGGGCGACCGGGTGATCGTCATGCCGGGCGGCGGCATCACACCTCGTAACGTGCGCCGCGTGGTCGAGGCGACCGGGGTCTCCGAGATCCACTTCGCCGCCCTGGTGGACGCGCCCAGCCCCGCCCTGTACCGCAACCCGCACCCGTTCATGGGCGGGGAGCTGCGCCAGCCCGAGTACGCGCGCCTGATCACCTCCCCTGGCCTCGTCTCCCAAGTGATCACCGCCGCCGGGTCCTGAGCCGCCGCCGGGTCCTGAGCCGCCGCCGGGTCCTGAGCCGTCGGGTCCTGAGCCGCCGGTTCCCGGAGGGCCCTCACGGCAGGTGCCGTGGAGCGGACCGGTCGGCCGGCGGCGTGCCCGATGGCGGATGACGAGATGGGATGTGATGGGATTGACCTCGTTCTCGTGATCCGCCATTTCGAGAGATGTTCGAGTGGTATGTCGCGTATGTACTAACCTGCCGGAAATTGGGAGGTGGGCGTCATCGGCATCGTCTCGCCCGGGTTCTTCGGCCGACGCGGCGGCAATCGGGACCTGCCGCCGGGGCAGTACCTGACCGAGGACTTCCCCGTGCTCTCGGCCGGGCCCACACCCGCGCTCTCCACCGACGACTGGAGCCTCAGCGTCACCACCGAGACCGGCGAGGTGACGCGCTGGAACTGGGCGGAGCTCAACGCCCTGCCGGTGGAGCGGGTAACGGTCGACCTGCACTGCGTCACCAAATGGTCCAAGCTCGGCACCACCTGGGAGGGCGTCTCGCTGGACACCCTGCTCGCCGATGTGGAGACGTCCGCGGATTACGCCCTGGCGCACTCCTACGGCGGCTACACCACGAACCTGCCGCTGGAGGACCTCCTCGACGGCAAGGCGTGGATCGCCGTCCGCTACGAGGGCGAGCCCATCACCCCCGAGCACGGCGGGCCCGCCCGGCTGCTCGTCCCCCACCTCTACCTGTGGAAGAGCGCCAAGTGGGTGCGCGGCATCCGCCTGCTCGACGAGGACCAGCCGGGATTCTGGGAGAGCGTCGGCTACCACAACTACGGAGACCCATGGCGCGAGCAACGGTACTGGGGCGACTGACCTGGCGTGTCGCCACGGTGGCCGCCGTGCGCGACGAGACCGGGACCGCCCGCACGCTCGTCCTGGACGTCCCGGGCTGGCCCGGCCACCTCGCCGGCCAGCATGTCGACGTGCGCCTGACCGCCCCGGACGGCTACTCCACCCAGCGGTCGTACTCGATCGCCTCCGCGCCCGGAGGCGATCGCGTGGAGCTCACCGTCGAACGGGTGCCCGACGGTGAGGTCTCCCCGTACCTCGCGCAGGTGCTCTCCCCGGGAGACCCTCTCGAGGTGCGCGGGCCGATCGGCGGCTGGTTCGTCTGGCGCCCGGAGGACCCCGCACCGGTGCAGCTGGTCGCGGGCGGCTCCGGCGTCGTGCCCCTCATGGCGATGGTCCGCACCCGCGCCGTCGGCGGGAGCCGGACGCCGTTCCGGCTGCTGTACTCCGCGCGCGGCCCCGCGGCGGCGCTCTACCGCGACGAGCTGGACCGCGCGAGCGCCGACGGCTCCGGTCTGGAGGTCACCTACGCCTACACCCGCGAGGTCCCCGACGGCTGGGGGCGTCCGCCCGGACGCGTGGACGCCCGCCTGCTCACCGAGGCGGTCTGGGCCCCCGAGCGGGAACCGGCCGTCTTCGTGTGCGGACCGACCGGGTTCGTGGAGACCGTCACCGGCCTGCTCGTCGCCGCGGGCCACGACCCCGCCCGGATCCGTACCGAACGCTTCGGCCCCAGTGGAGGACGATCATGACCGAGGACCACGTCGACGGGAACGCCGCCGGGGGAGCCCTCCGCGAGGTTTTCGCCGTCGACCTCACCGCCGCCACGGGACGGTGCGCGAACTGCGCCCGGTCCCTCGCGCTGGCCGAGGCACGCCTCTACACTCGTGCCCCCGGGCTGGTGGCCCGCTGCCCCGGGTGCGAGGAGGTCGTCTTCCGGCTCGTCCGGGGCCCCGGACGAGCCTGGCTGGACATGCGCGGCGTGACATGCGTGCAGTTCGAGCTGCCCGCCGACTCCTGACGCCCTCCCGGCGTCACGGCCCGGCCCCGGCACGCGACGCGCCGGAGCCCCGCGTCACCCGGTCACGGCGGGCTGCGCGCGCCGCCGGTCGAGCCCGGCCCGCCCCACCGGCGTGGCAGGGCCGACACGGTGCCCGACCTCCTCGGGCGCGCCTCAGGTGCTGCTCCGGCCGCCGCGGGCGGAGCGGGACCGTTCGGCGGCGTCGACGATCGCCTCGACGAACGCCGGGATGGATTCCCGGTGGAAGCGCAGGTAGAGATTGGGCTCGACCAGCTCCAGCTCGGTCATGACCGGGTCGCCCGCCTCGTCGTCCGCCATGTCGACCCGGGCGTAGAGCAGCCGGTCCGCACCGGGGACCGCGGCCAGCGCCCGCTCGGCGAGCGCCAGCTCGGCCCGGGTCGGCTGCCACCGCTCGGTACCGGGGTGGGCCTCCCGGGGCTCGTCGTAGCGCAGTCCCGACGACAGGACGGCCTTCTTGCGGATGGCGTGCAGGAACCGGTTCCGCACGAACACCAGCGCGCGCTCCCCGGTGACGTCGATGCGCGTGAGGTACGGCTGGACCATCACGGCCACGCCGTCGGCGTGGATCCGCCCGACGTGCGCGGCGGCCCGTTCGCGCTCGGCCGGCCCGTAACGCGCGGCGAAGCGGGCCCCGGCGCCGACGGCCGGTTTGACCACGAACTCGTGACCGTCCGGCAGGTCGACGGGGTCGCCGGGGGCGACGTACCGCGTGGGCACGACCGGGACGTTCCGTTCGCGCATCTCCAGCAGGTACTGCTTCCGTGAGTTCCATCGGACGATCTCCGGCGGATTGGCCAGCCGCGTCGCCTCCGAGCAGCGGTCGACCCAGGCCAGGAACTCCGCGGGTCGCCAGGAGTAGTCCCACGGCGATCGGATGACCGCCAGGTCGAAGCGCGCCCAGTCGACCTCGGGATCGTCCCACGCGGTGACCTCCGCCTCGGCGCCGGCGTGCTCGAACGCCGCGTGCAGCAGGGGCATGTCCCGGTCGGTGCTGATCCCGGGTCCCGGTGTGGCCGTCACCAGTGCGATCCGCACGTGGCCGTGCGCCATGTATGCCCATCCCTTCCAGAAATCGGCCGTCTACGGGGAAACACGACTGCGCGGGGCGTCAGTGCATGACGGGCCGGGGACGGTACGGCTCGGCGAGGAAGGCGAGCTCCTTCTCGGTCAGGTCCAGGTCCACCGCCGCGACCGCGTCGTCCACGTGCCGGTCCTTGGTGGCGCCCACGATCGGGGCCGACACACCCGGCTGCCCGAGCACCCAGGACAGCGCCACCCGCGCGGGCGGGACCTCGCGCTCCCGGGCCACCTGGGCGACCCGGTCGAGGATCTGGCGGTCGTTCTCCGCGTCCGTGTAGAGGGCGCCGATGCGCTGGTCGCTGCCCGCGCGGGTGGTGCTCTCCGCCGATCCGGCGCGGGCGAGCACACCCCGGGCCAGCGGGCTCCACGGGATCAGCCCCACGCCCTGGTCCAGGCAGAGCGGGTTCATCTCCCGCTCCTCCTCGCGGTAGAGCAGGTTGTAGTGATTCTGCATGGATACGAACTTCGTCCAGCCGTTGATCTCGGCGACGTGCTGGGCCTTGGCGAACTGCCAGGCGGACATGCTGGAGGCGCCGATGTAGCGGGCCTTGCCCGCGCGGACCACGTCGTGCAGGGCCTCCATGGTCTCCTCGATCGGCGTCTCCGGGTCCCACCGGTGGATCTGGTACAGGTCCACGTGGTCGGTGCCCAGCCGGCGCAGCGAGTCGTCGACCGCGGCCATGATGTGCTTGCGCGACAGCCCGCCGTCGTTGGGCCCCTTGCCCATCGGGAAGAACACCTTGGTGGCCAGCACGTAGTCGTCCCGGCTCGGGAAGATCGCGCGGAGCAGCCGGCCGGTCACCTCCTCGCTGGCGCCGGCGGAATACACGTCCGCGGTGTCGAAGAACGTCACCCCGGCGTCGGCCGCCCGCCGCACGATCGGTTCCGCGGCGGCCTCGTCGAGCACCCACTCGCTCCACCTGGCGGGGTCGCCGTAGCTCATCATGCCGAGGCAGATCCGCGACACCTTCAGCCCCGTCGTCCCCAGGCGCACGTATTCCATAGGACCTCCCGATCATCGTGACCTGGGCCCCAGCCTACGGGTGGCGGTCCTGGTCATGAGGCGGGCGTCCAGCCGGCGGACACCGGCCGGGACCACCGGTCGGTGTCCCGCCCGGCGGCGCCCTTCCCGGCACCGCCGCGCGGGGATCACGACCTCCGGAACCCCGCCCGGGCCGATGACGGCGCGGGCGACGCCCCGGCCGGTGCCCTACCCGGCGGACCCGAGCCGGTAGACCTGGGTCTCGACGTTCATGCTGATCTCGCACTCCGTGCCGAAGTAGTGCTCCTCCGCCTCCCGGTAGGCCTCCGTGCCGCCGCCCCACTCACGCAGGAATGACAGGAGGCTCCAGGACTCCTTCCTGCCCAGCCGTATCTCGTCCGGGCCGAAGACCGGTCCGGTGCCACCCGTGTTGCGCATCGTCGTGGCGAAACGCCGCACGGGCTGGAAACCGAACTCCGCGGCCCGCGCCGGAAGGTCCTTCATGATCAGGCGATCACCCGCGTAGCCGTGGTTGTACGTCTCGACCACATGGCGGATCACGTCGGGGCCGCGGAAGCTGGTGTTGTCGCCGTCGACCACGTACAGCAGGCCGCCGGGCCGCAGGACCCGGCGCATCTCCAGCAGGGCCAGGTCGGGGCTGCGCAGGTGGACGAGGACGAAGTGCGCGGTGATCACGTCGTGGGAGGAGTCGGCCTCGCCGGTGGCGTACGCGCTGCCGGGCCGGAAGGTGTGCCCGGGGAAGGCGGCCCGGGCCCTGGCGAGCAGTTCGGGGGCGGGCTCGACGCCCTGGACGCGGTATCCGGCGAACGGGGTCTCCCCGGCGATCGCCGCCAGGTAGTCACCGGGCCCGCTGCCTATGTCGAGCAGCGACGCGGGCGCGGGCGGGAACGGCGTGGCGGCCAGGCGCGGCCGTTGCTCGGCGAGCATCAACCGGCCCTGGGCGCTCAGCCGCGGCAGCTCGTCACCGGGGGGCAGCGACTCCAGGTAGAGGTTCTCCGCGCCGAGACGGTCCGCCGCCAGGAGGTCGCCGCGCCCGGTTCCGGCGAGGAAACGCACGAGGGAGGGGACGGGGATCGGGTCGTCGCCGGACGCCGTCTCCCTGTCCACGCGGCGGTTCTTGAGGTGGAACTCCTCCAGGGCCTCCTCGCCCTCCACCGTCATCACCGTGAGCGCGTCGTCGCCGGAGCCGACGTCGCCGTATCTGGCGAAACCCCGCCGGGCATACCGGTCGACGAGATGGGGATGCCCGTTCTGCAGGAGCAGGAGGAAGAAACGGGCCGGCCGCAGCGACTCGCAGATCTGGCGCACCATCGAGGTGCCGATCCGCGCGCTGACGAGATGGCCCCGGTGCTCCGCCACCTCCACCCGTTTGCCGAGCTGGACCGTCCATCCGTCCACGTCCGGCAACGCCGCGTCGGCGAGTTCCGGAGCGCCCGGCTCGTAGAGGTAGGCGGAGATGACGGCCACGATCTTCCCTCCGGACACCGCACACAGGTGCAGGCCTTCGGGGTCCCTGGCATGGCGAACCCAGCGTTCGCTCCAGCCCAGCTCGTCCACGAACGCACGCCGCCGGAGATCGACGATCTCGTCTCCGGCCTCATGCCACGTCATCCAGCGCGCCTCGATACCGTTCTCACGGTCCATCGTCGAAGACCTCCCAGGGGAGCGTTCGAGACGCTCCATGCCAAGCGTCCGAATGTTGTTCAGCCAAGGGGATGTAGTGCTTCGGTACGGTTTGCGAATCGCGACCCACGAGAAGGACGTCGCCGCTGTGCGGAGGCGGCGGGCCGCCCGGCGTGGGGAGAACGGCCCTTATGGTAGGGCGCCGGGCTTGGGAACGACTTGGAGCGGGAGGGGGCCCCGCTGTCCCGACTTGGAGCGGGAGAGGGGCCCCGCTGTCCCGACTTGGAACGGGAGGAGGGGCCCCGCTGTCCCGACTTGGAAGTCGCCACAACGACCCGCGCCGGCCACGCGGGGTCGCGCTCATGACCGCTCACCGGTCAGCCGCGGGGCGAGGGGGCCGCGCCATGTCGTGGAGGGAGGGTCGTGCGACGAGTCCGGGGTGTGGACCGCGATGAGCGGTTCCCGCGCCGCGCCAAGAGGGCGCGGTGAACCGGCGCGGTGGCGTCTCAGCCTCCGGACGGGGCGAACCGCGCCCGCCAGCCGCCGGGTAGTTTCACCATGCGCCAGTCGGCCGCGTACCCCGGCGGACGCGCGCCCGAGTAGACCATGACGAGCTGGACGCCGTCCTTCAGGGCCTGGCGCACCCGAGGGGGTTGCTCCGCCGGGAAGCCCCGGGTGAGTCCCTGCGAGCGGCAGCCGAGCATGTAGCCGATCTGAACACCCGACTGGCCGTAGACCACGCAGGGCGCCCGGACCCCCATCCGCCGCAGTTCCTCGGTGGCGAGATCCACCCGCTCCCGGCGCTCGAACGTGATGGCCGACATGCGGTAGGCGTAGGTGCCCTGGAGCGCGAAGTGCGCGAGCAGGCCGACGCCCGCGAGCGCCGCGGCGACGTGCCGCAGCGGCGGGCGGCCGGCGCGCGCCAGCGCGATCGCGCCCTCGGCGATCGGAATGGACAGCAGCGCGTAGGCCGGCATGAGGAAGCGCGGGGCGGCGTAGTCGACGTAGAACAGGTACGGCGCGGCGATGGCCAGCCCGGTCGCCGTGGCCAGCAGGACGGGGCCGGGACGGTGGTCCCGCCACGCCGCCCAGAGGCCGACCAGGGTGATCAGCGGGATCGTGAGCCACCAGGCCAGCGCGACGGGGGAGACGTCCCCGCAGTCGACGTTCCACCGGCACAGCGAGGGGCCGTCCAGCGCGCGGGCGTGTTCGAGGACGGACACGGTCAGGCCCGTCAGGTTGGCCTCCTCGGCCCCGCGCATCCGGGCGGCGACCCCGCCGAACCTCAGCTCCGCCTCGATCAGCCATTCTCCCCACCCGACGCCCAGCCCGATCAGGATGGCCGCGAGTGAGGGGATCCGGCGTGGCCGTACCAGAAGTGCCATGGCCGCCATGGGTACGGCGACGACCAGCGCGTCGGAGGGCCGCATCAGCGACACCGCGGCCAGCGACCCGGCCAGGCCGGCCGCCGCCGCCCGGGAACCCCGGCCGGTCGTCACCGCCCGGGAGCGGTCGATCAGGAAGAAACCGGTCGCGGCGACGGTGCCGAGCGCGACGTACAGGTTGGGCATGGCCTCGTTGCCGTAGAAGAGCGAGAGCCAGCAGCCCGCGAACAGCGCCGCGGCGAGCGGGACCGCGTACCCGCGCCGTACGCGCGTCCAGACCAGGAAGGCGCCGAACAGGGCGAGCGAGGAGAGCACGGTCAGATAGGCCCGCAGGGCGACCACCGAGTCGGTCAGCGCCACCACGGGCGCGACCAGCAACGGCATCCCCTGCGCACGCGGCGCGCTGAAATCCGCTGGCGGCGTGTGCGCGGCGTACTGGCTGGCGTAGATCGACTCGTCCCAGCCGATCCCCATGTGAACGGAGACCACCGTCAGCTGGGCCAGGCCGTAGAACAGGCTGACCAGGGCGAGCAGGACGACCGGGCTGACGACCCGGTGCCGTGGCGACTCCGCCGGGGACGCGGGCGTCTGCGCGAGCGTGCCCGTCATCGGGACCCTCCAGGGCCGTTCCGCCGGTCGGTCGTGAGGGCGGTCGTCATCTGCTGTCTCTCCCGGTCGCTGCGGGGTGGCCAGGGCGCCACCCGATTCCCGTCGGCGGGCTCCCGCGACAACGGGACCTCGGCCGCGGCGTGCGGAGGCCGGGGCGGGACCCGTGCGGCGCGGGAGCACCGGTTCCGGACGGCCGCCGCCGCGGGGCCGCCGCCGGAGGCGGACGGAGCGGCGAGGGGGAGCGACGGATCCGGCGCGTCGGCGGGTTTCCGCCGGCGCGCTCTTCCGGCCGGCATCCATGCCGCTCCCGGGCCGCCGCTTCCGGCGGACAGGGAGAGGACGGCATGTCTGTCCGGCCGGAGGTGCGATACCCCCGGCGGGAACGCGTCACTCGGGTCGCCCGGTCAAGGATCGGAAAGCCGGCGGCATGGGACGGTCATCGGCCGCCGGGTGCTTCCGTCCAGGGCTGTTCGCGGTTCGTGCCCGCCACCGCCGGGCGGGGCCGGGAGGCGGCGTGGGACGGTCATCGGCCGCCGGGTGCTTCCGTCCAGGGCTGTTTGCGGTTCGTGCCCGCCACCGCCGGGCGGGGCCGGGAGGCGGGCCTGTCCCGCCGTGGGTCACCCGCCCCGGCCGGGTCCGGGAGTCCCGGCCGGGGCGGATCCGGTCAGGACAGGTGGCGCGACCACCACTCCAGGACGGCCTCGAAACGCTGCAGGCGGTGTCGGGGACGTCCGCTCCGCGTGAGCTCGTGCCCCTCGCCGGGGAAGAGCAGGAACTCCGCGGGGACGCCGTTGCGGCGCAGCGCGACGAACATGCGCTGGGCCTGCTCCACCGGGCAGCGCCAGTCCTCCTCGGAGTGGACCACGGCGAACGGAAGGGTGATCCGGTCGGCGTGGTAGAGCGGGCTCATCGCGCGCTGGGCCGCCACGTCGGGGCCGCAGTAGGCCTCGGCGAAGTACCAGCCGATGTCGGAGGAGCCGGCGAAGGAGTCCCAGGCGTTGACGGCGCGCTCGCTCCAGGCAGCCCGGAACCGGCTCCCGTGGTGGGCGGCCAGCCAGCCCGTCATGAACCCTCCGTAGGAGCCGCCCATCACGCCGACGCGTTCCGCGTCGCACTCGGGGCGGGCCAGCGCGGCGTCCAGCAGGGCGAGGACGTCGTCGGCGTCCACGGTGCCCAGGGCGCCCACCACCGACCGGCCGTGCGCCTGGCCGTACCCGGCGGAGCCGCGCGGGTTCGGCAGGACCACCGCGTATCCGGCGCCCGCGTAGACGTGGGTCTCGTCCAGGAACCCCCACCCGTGGTGGTGGAACGGTCCGCCGTGCACGTTCAGCAGCACCGGGTGCGGCCCCGGGCCCTCGGGCAGGGCCAGCCAGCCGTGGACCGGGTAGCCGTCGGGCGAGACGGCGGTGATCTCCTCCAGCGAGGCGAACCCGCCCGGGGAGCCGGAGAAATCGGTGAGCGTCCCGGCGGGGGTGACCACCTCACCGGGGCTCCGCGGGGTGGAGACCACCGCGACGACCTGCTCCCCGTACGCGGTGAACGCCTTGACGCTCGCCCGCTCGCCCAGCACCGGGACGAGTTTCTCCAGTGGCGCGTCGAGGGCGTCCGCGGGGACCAGGCGCAGTTCGACCGCGCCGCGTACCCGCACCGCGACCAGGACCCCGTCCCCGGCCGGGACGGGCGGCAGGGCCTCGCAGCACACCGACTCCTCCTCGGTCAGCCGCACCCCGGTGGTCGCCGTGCCGCCGATCCGCAGCGGGGCCCGGAACAGGCCCGGGTTGCGGCCCACCGCGTCGACGCCGGAGAACTCCGTGCCGAGGTAGAGCACCTCGCCGCCGGGCAGCGCGACCGGGTGCTCGGCCGTCCCGCCGCTGCGCACCGCGAGGACGGGGGCGCCGCCGCCGGCGGGCACCGCGTACACGTCCGTGTGCAGACTCTCGCCGTCGAGGTCGCGGGAGGCGGAGACCAGCACGTGCTCGCCGTCGGGGGTCCAGGTGGGGGAGTCGACGTCGTAGGGCCCCTCGGTGAGCCGCACCGGCTCGGGGGCCTCGGCCAGGGCGTCGACCACGAACAGCGCGGGGCGCCGGTCGAAGGTGAAACCGACGCCGTCCAGCCGGTAGCGGAAGCCGGTGATCCGGCGGGGCGCCTCGCCCCCGGCGCTCACGCCCTCGTCGGTGCCGTAGCGGCCGGGCTCGGCCACCCGGGTGACGAAGGCGATCCTGCGGGAGTCGGGCGCCCAGACCGGCGTGCCCGCGCCCAGCGCCAGGTCGGTGACGGGCCGGGCCTCGCCGCCGCCGGTGGGCATCACGTGGAGCTGCGGCCTGCCGCCGTCGTGGGACCGCAGGAACGCCACCCACGCCCCGTCCGGGGAGATGCGGGGCGCGCTGTCGTGGTCGCCGAAGGTGAAGCGGACGGGCGGGCCGTCCTGCGGGAGCCGCCACAGGCTCCCGCGGTAGGCGTCGGCCTCCAGGTCGGGCCGGGCCACGTCGACCAGGAGGAGGCCGTCGTGGAGGGTCACGCTGCCGGGGGTGTTGAGCAGGGCAAGGTCTTCTGGACGCATTCCAATGACGCTATCACTGGCTTCGCCATTGATGATGATCTTTAGTGGTATTTGTCTCTTATATCCATTTTGTTCGGATTGTCGAGAGGTGTTCGTGGATTATTGGGATGGCTTGTCCTGATCTAGTCAAATACTAGATGACATCAAAACTAAAGCCCGGTTGAGTCATTGATGGCGCCGTGTCACTTTTAACGAGGGCTCTCTTTTCTCGAATGACCCTCCTGAAGGGACGTTTCGCGGTGTCTGTCAAACGAGCAATCTCCCGAGTCGTGTACGGCTCGCGCTACGCCCGCGTGCCCTGGGGGCAGCGGATCTACGTCCGGCCGGGTGAGCGGCTCGTCCGCGAGTTCCAGTGGCGGCTGCGGCTGCGCAGGGCCCCCGTCGTTTCCCTCCAGGAATACCGGGAGCGGACGCCCCTGGGCGAGATCGAGGAATTCGTCAGCTGCCACCTGTGCGGGGAGACCCGCCAGCAGCCGCTGTTCGAGCCGGCCGACGCCAAACGCGGGTGGAGCTACCGGGTCGTGCGCTGCCCGGCCTGCGGGTTCCTGTACCGCAACCCCAACATCCGGCCCGAGCGCCTGGGCGACCTGTACGCAGCCGGCTACAGCGGTTTCCTGACCGGGCGTTACGCGGCCAACCGGCAGCGCCGCTACCGGCTGACCATGGACGCCTTCGGGCCGGTGTTCGAGTCGGGGCAGGGGCGGCGGCTGCTCGACTTCGGCTGCGGCGCCGGGCTCTTCCTCGAACTGGCCGAGCAGCGTGGCTTCGACGCCGTCGGGGTGGATCTCTCCGCCGACTCGGTCGCCGCGGCCAACGCGCGGCTCACCCGGGCCCGCGCCCACTTCGGGGCTCCCGAGGACGTGCCGGAGATCGCCGCGGGCGGCTTCGATGTGATCACCCTGTGGTCGGTCCTGGCCCATCTGCCCCGCCCGCTGGAGGACTTCAAGCGCTTCCGCGACCTGCTCGCCCCCGGCGGGGTGCTGCTCATCCTCACCGTGAACGCCGCATCCCTGCAGCTCAAGGCGTACGGCAGCGGCTGGAACGGGTTCACCAAGAACCACCTGATGTTCTACTCGGCCGAGACGATGCCCGCGCTGCTGCGCCGCACCGGATTCGCGGCGGTGGCCTTCGCCCCGTTCTACGGCGACACGGTCGAGGCGGGCACCACCAAGCTGCCCGCCCCGCTGCAGGAACGCCTCCGCCGCAACGTCGAGAACAGCGACGGCGGCAACATGCTGCGTGCCCTGGCCTTCGCCGACACCGAGGCCGTCGAGCGCTGGGGCGGCGGGCTCGCCGTCCGCCCGCTGCTCTGAACCGTCACTGCTCCGAACCGTCACGGCTCCGAACCGTCACGGCTCCGATCCGCCACCGTGACGGTGACGCCCCGGCCGGCGACGTGGTGGCTCACGTCGCCGGGCCGCGGGCGAGCGACCCGCCTACCAGGGAGTGGGCCCCTCCTGCGAACTGAACGTGCCGGTCGGGCCGTCGGCGCCGAGCGTCGCCATCCGCACGATCACCGCCGCGCCCTCGGCCGCCTGGCGGTCCCCGGTGTGGCCGGTCATGTCGGTGGCGCAGAGACCGGGATCGACGGCGTTGACCGTGATCCCGGACGCGCGCAACTCGTTCGCGTAGAGCACGGTGAGCGCGTTGAGCGCGCTCTTGGACGAGTTGTAGGCCAGCATCGGCCATCCGGAGTTGAAGTCGTCCCCGGCGATGGTGAGCCCGATCGAGGCCAGCCGGGTGGTCATGTTGACGATCGTGCCCTCGCCGGACGCCCGCAGCAGCGGGATCATCGCGTGGGTGACCGTGACGACCCCGAAGACGTTCACCTCGTAGGTGGCCCGCATGTGCTCCGCCGTCGCCTCCGCGGGGGCCACGCCGTAGTCGCCGCAGATCGCGGCGTTGTTGACCAGCACGTCCAGCCGCCCGTACTCGTCGCCGACGACCTTGGCCGCGTTCGCGGCCGTCGCGGCGTCGGTGACGTCGAGCAGCACGGGACGGGTCCCCTCGGGGGCGTGACTCTCGTCGCGGACGCCGGCGAACACGGTCATCCCGTGCTCGGCGAGCTGCCGGGCGACCTCCCGGCCGATGCCCCGTCCGGCTCCCGTGACCAGTGCGATCTTCACAGGCTTTCTCCTTCCGTAGAGATCGCACAGTCTGGGTGCGGCCTCTTGGAAGTGACCTGCGGATCGGTTGTGAACCCGGGTGAATCGGTGGTGAACCCCGGTGAACAGGCGTGACGCCGGAGATCCCGCGGCCGGGCGGGGCGGGCACGCCCCGCCCGGCCCCGCGCTCGCGGGCGAGCGGCGCGGCGGGTGGTCAGCGCGACGGCAGGATCGACGGCAGGATCATCGTCACCCCGGGGACCGAGCCGATCGCGGCGAGCGCGGGGCCCGCCTCGTCGAGACCGATGGTGCGGGTGAGAAGGAGGTCCGGGCGGAGGGTACCGCCGACCACCGCCGCCAGCATCGCGGGGTAGGCGTGGGCGGCCATGCCGTGGCTGCCGAGGATCTCCAGCTCGTAGGCGATCGCCCGGTTCATCGGCACCCCGGTGAGACCGGGCAGCAGGCCGACCTGGACGTGGCGGCCCCGGCGGCGCAGGCTCCCGATCGACGCCGCGCACGTCTGCGGGCTGCCGAGCGCGTCGATCGAGACGTGGGCGCCGCCCGAGGTCAGCTCCCGGACGCGCGCCGCGGTCTCGGGTTCCCCGGTGGGTCCGGCCGGCCCGGTCCCCCCGCCGGTCCCGGACTCCTCCGCCGGTCCGGCGGAACCGGCGGCCCCGCCCGCCACGGCGGCCTCCGCGGGGGAGGCCGTGACGCAGGCCGCGGCGCCGAAGCGGCGGGCCAGCTCCAGGGCCGCGGGGGAGACGTCCACCGCGACCACCCGGGCCCCGGCCGCAGCGGCGATCATGACGGCGGACAGGCCCACGCCGCCGCAGCCGTGCACGGCCACCCACTCGCCGGGCCGCACCCGGCCCACGGCGGCCACCGCGCGGAACGCGGTGGCGAAGCGGCATCCCAGGCTCGCGGCGGTGGTGAAGGACATCTCCTCGGGCAGCCCGACCAGGTTCACGTCGGCGTGGTCGATCGCCACGTACTCGGCGAAGGAGCCCCAGTGGGTGAATCCCGGCTGGGTCTGCCGCTCGCAGACCTGCTGGTCGCCGGCCGCGCACGCCGCGCATGAGCCGCAGGCGCACACGAACGGGACCGTGACCCGGTCGCCGGCCCGCCACGAGGTGACGCCCGCGCCCACGGCCTCGACGACCCCCGCCAGCTCGTGCCCCGGCACATGAGGCATGACCTTGATATCCGGGTCGTGACCCTGCCAGCCGTGCCAGTCGCTCCGGCACAGCCCCGTGGCCTCCACGCGGACGACCGCCCCGCCCGGCGGCGGCTCGGGAGCGGGCACCTCCCGGACCTGCAGATCGGCTCCGAAGGCGTCGAAGACCACCGCTCTCACCCGCGCACACTCCTCTGGCTCGTCGAGCTCGCCCTGCCCGGCGGCCCCGCGGCATTCCCGGTGTCGGCAGCGCGTCATGGGAAGGAGAGCCGCCGCGGACCACCGTACGGCTCGCGCTGCCGGACGCGGACGGCCCGTCCGGAGCCTACCGCTCCGGCGCGGGCCGACGGCCCGGTGGTGCCGCTCCGGCGACGGGTCGGTCGCCCGGCGGAGGGCCGCGCCCGAGGGCCTCCGCCGGTCGTGCCGGCACCGGACCGCCGTACGTAAGGCCGGTTGCGCATCGCGCTGATTAGAACCGTCCTGCCGGGAGAGAGGGAGGAGGCATGAAAACCAACTGATCGGACGGTGCGATGGGGCAGAAAGTCGAGAAGGAGCACTTCACCGAGGCGGAGTTCGCCCGCTTCGGGGACCGGCTGGCGGAGCAGCTCCGGGAGCTCCGCGAGGTGCTCTCGCGGCCGGGTTTCGGCGCCGGGCCCGCGACCATCGGGGCCGAGCTGGAGATGTTCCTCGTGACGCCCGACGGCCGGCCGCTCCCGCGCAACCACGAGGTCCGCGCGCGGGCCGGTGACGACCGGCTGACCCTGGAGCTGGGCAGGTTCAACCTGGAGGCCAACCTCACCCCGCTGCCGATAGCCGGGCGGCCCTTCACCGCCCTGGTCCGCGAGATGCGGGAGATCATGGCCGTGGTGGACGCGGCGGCGGCGACCCAGGGCGGGCACGCCGTGGCGATCGGGATCCTGCCCTCGCTGAGCGAGTTCGACTTCACCCACGAGGCGCTCAGCCGCGAGAGCCGCTACCGGGCGCTGGCCCGCGGCATGCGGCGGCTGCGGGCGGAGCCGTTCCGGGTGCGCGTCGAGGGCGTCGAGCTGCTGGAGCTGGAGGTGGAGGGGGTGATCCTGGAGAGCGCCAACACCTCCTGGCAGGTGCACCTGCGCACGACCCCCGCCGACTTCGCCCGCATCTACAACGCCGCCCAGCTGGCCATCGGCCCGGTCCTCGCGGTCAGCGGCAACTCGCCCGGGTTCCTCGGCAGACACCTGTGGGAGGAGACGCGGATCGCCCTCTTCGAGGAGGCGGCCGACGACCGGGACGTGGAGCGGCTCGACCGCCGGGACCGCCGGGTGGGCTTCGGATCCGGCTGGGCGCACAGCGTCGAGGAGATCTTCGAGTCGTGCGTCCGCGACTTCGAACCCGTGCTCCCGATGACCTCGACCGGCGGGGCCACGCGGTTCGGGGGAGTCCCGGAGCTGGCCGAGCTCCGGCTGCACCAGGGCACCGTGTGGCAGTGGAACCGGCCGGTCTACGACCCGGGCGACGGCGGCCACCTGCGGGTGGAGATGCGTGCGCTGCCCGCGGGGCCCAGCGCCGTGGACATGGCGGCCAACACCGCGTTCCTGCTGGGGCTCACCGCCGCCCTGGCGGTCCAGCCGGTGGAGGAGTTCCCCTTCGCCGGGGCGTACCGCAACTTCTACCGCGCCGCCGTCCACGGCCTGGACGCCCCGCTGAGCTGGCCCGGGCTACGGGAGGAGGTCCCCGCCCAGCGGCTCGCCCTGGACCTGCTCCCGGTCGCCGAGGCCGGGCTCGGGCGGGTGGGCGTGGATCCGGAGGAGATCCGGTGGGCGCTGGACGTCATCCGGGAGCGGGTGACGCGCCGCCGCACCGGCGCGATCTGGCAGCGGGAGGCACTGGCCGGGACCGGGGGCGACACGGCGGCGCGGGCGCGCATGGTGATGCGCTACCGGGAACTCGCGCTGACCGGGGAGCCCGTGCACACCTGGCCGATCTGACGCGACGGCCGCACTCCGCGAACCGGCCTCGCGCCTCGTCCACGGCCCGCCGGTCGCGGAGCCCCGCGGCCCCGGACGGCCGGGTGGGTCCGCCGGGGAGGTGCCGGGGGCGTGACCGGCGCACTGAGCGCAAAAATTCTCACATGGGCAATATCACAACGAATGTAATTTAAGTCCCGGCATACTCATGAATTCCGTATCTTGCTCCGTCGATACCGGCGGGAACCGACGAGGAGGGTTTCATGAGCGCGATGACGGCCGTACCGGTTGAGCCATTCGGTTTGACACGGAACGGCGGCGGCCTCGCAACCGGCATCCCGGCCATCGAGAAGGAACTCACCCGGGTGACGCTCGGCACCGTCCTGGCCGAGGCCAACCGCGTCGCGGCGCGGAAGGGGCCGACGGGAACCGGGGCGTTCGCCGGGATGAACCCCAGGCCGGTGGACTGGTACTGCTTCAACACCGGCGACAACACCACCAGGGAGTGGTACCCCCAGGGGCTGAGCTGCGCCTCCGACGCCGGGATCGACGGGGGCACGTTCGTGGTGAGCTGGTACCACAAGCCGTCCTCGGGCCAGGAGCGGGGCGTGCGCCTGACCTTCCTCGACCCGGCGACGCTCCGCTACCGCCACGTCCTGCTCGTGCGGGCCCTCCCCGACGGGGACATCGCGCCGATCAACATCCACGCCGGGGGCGTCGCCTGGTACGCCGGCCTGCTCTACGTCGCCGACACCAACCGGGGCCTGCGCGTCTTCGACACCCGCCAGATCTTCGAGATCGACGGGGACGACGACGGCGTGATCGGCAGGAAGGGCGGGGCCTACAACGCCTTCGGCTACCGCTACGTGATGCCGCAGACCGACGCCTGGACCGCCGCCGGGGGCTCCGCCCGCTTCTCCTTCGTCGCCGTCGACCGCAGCACCGAGCGCCACACCCTGATCTCCGGCGAGTACGTCGACGAGCCGGGCGCCGTGGGCCGGGTGGCCCGCTGGCCGCTGGCCGCCGCGGGCACCCCGGAGGCCGACGGCGGGACCGCCCGGGCCGCGGACGCCTACCGGCTGCCCGTGGACAAGGTCCAGGGCGCGCTCTCCCACCGCGGCACCTGGTACCTCAGCCAGGCCGCGGGCGCGGCGCGGAACGGCACCCTCGTCGTCGTGGGCGACACGGTGCGCAGGCGCCCGTACCCGGTGGGCCCGGAGGACCTCACCGTCCGCGACGGCAAGACGCTGTGGAGCGTGACCGAGTTCGCCGGCCGGCGCGTGATCTACGGCGTGCCGCTCTGAGCGTGCGCCCGGTGGGCTCATGCGCGTCCGGTGGGCTCATCGTGCGCCCGGCGGCTTTCGGAGAGGCGCCGGCCCGGCGGGCCACCCCGTCAGCGCGAGCAGCCGCCGCCCGGGGAGACCGGGACGGCGGCTCCGCCGAACGGTTCGACGCCGGTGAGCGGGGCGTCCCTCATCTCCGCTCCGGCCGCAGCGCGCAGGCGGGAGTGCCGCCGGGCAGGCGGTGCCGGTTGGCGGCGATGAGCCGGTAGAGCCCTTCGGCGGCCCACCGGAACGGCGGGATCCGCAGCACGAGCCCCGGCACGCTCCACGGGAGACCCGCGGCGGACAGGAGCGCGGCCACCGCCTGCGCCCCGCCGCGCACCCGGCCGCCCTCGACCCAGAGCACCTCGCGCTCGGCCCGCTCCCGGGTGGTGCCCAGCGCGGCCAGGTCCTCGACCTGCCAGGGGGAGACCCGGGCGCGGACGCCGATCCACCGCTCGGCGAACCGGACGCTCGTCGTGCAGAAACCGCAGTCTCCGTCGAAGAGCAGCACTGGTTGTCCCGTCATGGCACCGAGACTAGTCCGCGGGGACCAGGGTGACCGCGATCGGGCGGTGGTCGGAGTACGGGACGTCGGGGTTGACCTGGTCCTTGCCGGCGAAACCCGGGGTGACGAGCACGTGGTCGATCTGCTCGGCCGGGCGGTCCCCGGGGACGGTGCTGAACGGCCGGACCGGGGCGAGGGGGTCGGTCAGCTCCGAGTCGAGCAGCACCTGCCAGGCCCGGTCCCCGGGCTCCAAGTTGAGATCGCCGGCCACGACCACCGGGGCGCCGCTCCGGGTCGCGTCCCTGACGATCCGGCCGAGCTGCTCGACCTGGTCGAGTTCGCGCCAGCCGGGCGGCGGCTGCAGGTGGGTGCCGATGACGGTGACCGCCTTGCCCCGCCAGTTCAGGCCCACCTCCAGCGCCTGCGCTCCGGTCGGGCCGCCCCGGACGAGCACGTGGTTGCG
Source organism: Streptosporangium fragile (assembly GCF_039534445.1). NCBI lineage: Bacteria > Bacillati > Actinomycetota > Actinomycetes > Streptosporangiales > Streptosporangiaceae > Streptosporangium > Streptosporangium fragile. The sequence continues at coordinate 38,483 of NZ_BAAAVI010000070.1, forward strand.
GATGGAGGTGATCGGCAGACTGGTGAGCAGGGCGTCGCCCCAGACCTCGTCGGCCGCCGGGGCCCAGACGTAGTGCATGCCCAGCCGTTCGGCGATCAGCCGGACCCCGTCGTGGCCACCGTTCAGCAGCCAGCCCCGGTCGGCCTCGCTCAGCACCACCACGTGCGGCCGCATCGCCCTGAGCGTGTCCGCCTGCTGCTCCAGCGAGAGCCTGCCGGACTCGCCGAACCCCATCCGGATGTTGTACGCGGCGATCCGCAGCCCGTCGTCCGCCGGCGTCCACCGGGGCCGTTCGCCCTGCCACAGGGGGACGGCGGCCACCAGGACGACGGCGGCTCCCACGGCGGCGAAGAACCCCCGGCTGTGGGAGACGCGCGGCAGGCACGTACCGCGGGCGAGCCCCGTGCCCGCGACCGCCAGCGCCGCGGTCACGGGAACCCACTGGTTGGGCAGGTAGAGGTCGTAGGCCGCGTAGTAGCCGAAGGCGAGCACGACGAACAGCAGCATGCCCCCGGCCACGGCCAGGCCGCGCCGGACCGGCCGGTCGGGGCCGGAGGTCGCCGCGGCGTGCGCCAGGCAGGCCCCCAGCGCGACCTGGCCCACGATCTGCGCGGCGATCGTCCAGCCGGGCGCCACACCGTGGACCCCGTCCACGGTGGCCCGGCCCAGTGTGAACGCCACCGCGGAGCCCACCAGGGCGACCGCGGGCAGCAGGGGGCGCCGCAGGAACGGCAGCGCGGCGGGCACCGTCGAGACCACCGCGAACGCGGCCACGACCACGGCCGCGGTCTGCTGGGCCGAGACGGTCGCCGCCTGGGCGTGCGCGGCGTTGCCTGTGTAGAGACCCCACAGCAGGACGGCCGGGCCGACCGCCAGCCAGGCGCGCGGGGCGCCGGAGCGCTCCTCCCCGGGAGGTCCCGCCCGCAGCAGGGACCAGCCGAACAGCGACAACTCCACCGCCACCGCCAGCCACGGGAGCGGTCCGGGACGCCACATCAGATCGATGCCGTCCAGCGCCGTGTGGATCACCGTGGCGGCCGCCAGACCGGCGATCACCCCCGCCATCGCGGGCCGGGCGTCCCGGGCGTCCATCGCGGTCGCCACCAACCAGACCAGCCCGGCCAGCAGCCCCGCGCTCGCCACGTACAGCTGCGGGTCGCCGCCGCCGGTCAGTTGTAGCGCCAGCCGGGCCGAGAGCAGCGCGACCGCGGCGCCGAGGGCCACCAGCGGCGGCCGGACACGCCGGGCCAGCGGAACCGCGAGGAAGGCCAGGACGAACCACGACAGGGCGTACAGGCCCATCATCTCCGCGGGGGTGCTGCCCGCCCGGCCGAACAGTGTGATCAGCGACGGGAGGAAGACCCGGAGCACGTCGACCAGTACGACGACGCCGAGGGCGACGTCCAGGCGGATCCGCATGCTACCTCCAAGGAATGCGAGCTATCCTCGCCTTCTTCGGAGGCGGTGACAAGAGCGTTCCAAACCCGCGGCGGCTCCACCGCGGGCGGGGCCGGCCGCGGCCCACCCGCGTCACTTCCCCCACGTCTCACGAGTGTCCGCCGGGACGGTCGCCGCGGTCCCCGGCGGCGGGGGGCGCGTCCCGGGGCGGGGGCGGGCCGTCCAGGTGGCGGAAGGCCTCGTGCGCCGAGCGGACGCTGTCGCGCAGCGCCCGCTCCAGATGGCTCGCGTCCTCGCTCAGCCGGCCTATCTCCGGTATGGAGAAGCTGTCGGCACCCGACTCCGCGAGCAGTTCCTCGTACCGGGGGAGGCGGGAGCGCAGCAGCTCGATCTGCTCCTGGGCGCGCAGCGCCCGCTCGGCTTCGGAGACGTGCCCGGCGTAGCGTTCCAACGCCTCCACGCGCGCCACCACGGCGGCCTCGCTGGCGGCCAGGGCCCGCTCCAGCGGCGCCATCGCGGCGGCCACCTCCGAGCCGCCACCGCCGCGGGTGAACTCGTGGTGCTCGTTCCGCAGGGCCGACAGCTTGGTCAGCAGCCGGGCGATCTCCCACTCCTGCGCGGGCAGCATCGCCGTGTTGCGCGTGTCGTCGAGCAGGCCCAGGGCGTTGACCCGGGAGCGGAGGACGAAGTCGATCGCCTGCTGGGCCCGGCCGAGAAGCTGGCCCGCGTTGTAGTCGAAGTCCTCGGGCAGCAGGTAGCGGCCCTCGTACCGGCGGGCCTGCAGGTAGAGGTCACGCTCGGGCGACTCCGCCTCCAGCGGCTCGCGGCCGCCGGTCAGGCCGACCATGATCACCATGGCGAGCAGCGACATGACGAAGAAGAGCATCTGCCCGATGTCGATGACGAAGAGCAGGGAGACCAGGAAGAGCGTCGCGGTCAGGCCGCCGATCCGCAGGCCCCACGCGGGCGCGCGTGAGGGTCTCGGCGGCGGCTCCGGGACCCACCCGGCGCGGATGCGCGACAGCATCGACCCGTGTCTGCGGAACAGGTCGGCGGTCTGGACGGGCACTTCCGGATCCACCACCACGCGCCGCACAGGTTCGCCCCCTTCGCCCGCTCAGGATCGTCCTGAAGTCATCCGTCGAGATGCCGGAACGCCTCGTGCGCCGAGCGGACGCTGTCGCGTAGCGCCCGTCTGAGCGTGTCGGCGTCGTCGCTCAGATAACCGATCTCCGGTGTGGAGAACCTCGCCGCGCCCGCCTCGGCGACGAGCTGCTCGTACTCGGGCAGGTGCGCCCGGAGCGCGTCGATCTGGCTCTGGGTGCGCAGTGCCCGCTCGGCTTCGGAGACGTGCCTGGCGTAGCGTTCCAACGCCTCCACGCGCGCCACCACGGCGGCCTCGCTGGCGGCCAGGGCCCGCTCCAGCGGCGCCATCGCGGCGACCACCTCCGGACTCCTGCCGCCCCGGGCGAGGTTGCGGTGCTTGGCCCGCAGCGCCGAGAGCTTGGTCAGCAACCGGGCGATCTCCCACTCCTCGGCCGGCAGCATCACCGAGTTGCGCACGCTGTCGAGCATGCCCATGGCGTTGACCCGCGACTGGAGGATGAAGTCGATGGCTCGCTGGACCCGGCCGAGCAGGTCCCTGGAGCTGTAGTCGAAGTCCTCCAGGATGAGGTAGCGCCCCTGCCACTGCTGCGAGTGCCGGTACACGACGTTCTCGACGGAGTCGACGGGGGAGGGTTTCCTGGCGATGTACACCACGGTGAGGATGAGGAGGTACAGGCTGATCAGGGCGCCGACCAGGAAGGCCATCACCTCCGCTCCCGGTCCGGCGAGGGGGACGGCGAGCGCCCCGGCCCCCGCGGTGACGCCGAAGATCGCCAGGAGCGACCGCGGGATCCGCGGGCCGTCGATCTCCCGGGGGATCCGCCCGGTACGGAAGCGGTAGAGCAGCGGCCCGTTCCGGCGAAGAAGATCGGCAACGTCCGAGGGCACCTCCGGATCGACCACCACACGCTGCACAGGCTCGCCCCCTTCACCGTGGATCAAGAGCATAGCGATTAACCTGATTTAAGGTTATGCGTCCTCCCATGGTGCCTCTTTGTTCGCCCGAATCGTGTGGCAAAAAAGATGATCGTAATGTTTTCCGGGGCGCCGGCGGCCCCCGGTGCGCTCCTTCGCGGGGCCGCCCCTGTCGCCGCCGTCCCGCGGAGCGGGCACGAGCGGCTCCGCGCCGGGGCGGCCCCGCACGCGGCGGAGCGGGCAGTCCGGGAACGGTGGCGGATGGCTGCCGGACAGTGGGGAAAACAAAGAACCCCAGGTTGTTCACCTGGGGTTTCTTGAGTGGACGATACTGGGATTGAACCAGTGACCTCTTCCGTGTCAGGGAAGCGCTCTCCCGCTGAGCTAATCGTCCTCGGGGGAACTCAGAGCGGAAGACGGGATTCGAACCCGCGACCCTCACCTTGGCAAGGTGATGCTCTACCACTGAGCCACTTCCGCGTGTGTGCTTCGGGTTTCCCCTCGGCGCCTGCACTACTTTACCGGATCCCGGAGGGTCCGTTGTTCGTGCACTGAGGTGGAGACGGGATTTGAACCCGTGTAGACGGCTTTGCAGGCCGTTGCCTCGCCTCTCGGCCACTCCACCAGTCAGGCCCTCGCGGACCTGCCGGAGCGGAAGACGGGATTCGAACCCGCGACCCTCACCTTGGCAAGGTGATGCTCTACCACTGAGCCACTTCCGCGTGACCCCCGATCGACTGCTCCGGGGGCACGTGGAAAACTCTAGCGCCTCCGCGGGGTGGATGCGCGCAACCGAGCGCCATCCGGAGGATCTTCATCCGGGGAGCAGCCGGACATCGGAGGCTCGGACGTACATGATCCGGTGCCCGAACTGGATCTGGTGGTAGCGGGTCGCGCCCCGGACGATCCGGTGCTCGGCCGGGTCGAAGGTGGTCGCCCTGAGGTAGGAGGAGCGGACGGTCATGCCGACGCTGTACGACTGCCCGGCAGGCAGCGAGTACTGCAGCGGGGTCAGCTGCTGCACCGGGACGCCCCGGGGGTAGGCGGCCTTCTCCGGGTAGGCCCTGCCGTACACCTTCACCGAGGACAGGCCGGGCCTGGGCGTCACCAGGGGGCCGGTGGCGCTCACGGACGTGCGGGCGCCGGCCGGGTCGCTGAACCACGCCTTCTGGCCGAGGTACCAGATCGCGGTCCAGTCGCCCCTGCGCTCGGCGAGCGCGTACCGCTGGCCGGTGGAGGCCCGGGCGGCGTGGTCGTAGACGCTGTAGCTGGAGCCGCCGTCGGGGTGCTTGCCGACGTCCTCGACCAGCGGGGCGGTGGGGGAGGGGCGGGTGCGCAGCCAGACCGACGCCCCGCCCAGACGGGGACAGCCCCCCTTGCAGCCGGTGAAGCCGGGGGCGTTGGTGGCGTAGTCGGGCTTGATCAGCACCGAGTGCCCGGTCCGGGCGGCCGGGGCCTTGGCCAGCCTGCCGAGCAGTTCGACGTCCGAGGCACCGAACGGCCTGCCGAGCAGCTCGAAGTAGTGGGCCCAGTCCCAGTAGGGGCCGGGGTCGTCGTGCATGCCGCGCACGGTGTCGGGGGCGGTGCCGGGCACGTTGTCGTGGCCGAGGATGTGCGCCCGGTCCAGGGGGATGTCGTACTTGGCCGCGAGGTGGCGGACCAGCCTGGCCGAGGAGCGGTACATCGCCTCGGTGAACCAGGCGCCGCCCTTGGCCAGGTAGCCCTCGTGCTCCAGGCCGATGGAGCGGGAGTTGACGTACCAGTTCCCCGCGTGCCAGCCGATGTCGCGGCCCCGCAGGTGCTGGGCGATGTGGCCGTCACCGGAGCGCAGGGTGAAGTGCCAGCTCAGGTAGTCGGGCTTCCTGGCCAGGCGGGTCATGACGTCGTACGTCGTCTCCCCGTCGTGGATGACGATGTAGTCGATCCGGCGGTCGCCGGTGTAGCGGTCGTGGTTGCCGTACCCGCCGTTCTTGAGCCGCTGGTAGGCGGCCGGGATCCACTGGCAGGAGACGCCCGCCGGGCAGTCGGGCGCGCCCGCGGCGCGGCGCTGGGCCGTGCGGTCGCGGTCCCGCGGCACGGACAGGCCCGGGATCGCCGGGAGCGAGACCCGCTCGCCGTCGTCGGTCACGCGCGTGGCCCCGGCCCGGATCGTCGCGAAGACCTCGTCGGCGAAGGACCGCGCGGCCTCCGTGCGCGCCACCCGCCTGACGGCCGCGTAGCCGCCCCGCGCCGCCGGCGC
>NZ_BAAAVI010000071.1:0-43385 GCF_039534445.1 Streptosporangium fragile
ACCGCCCGCCGGGACGGGGCGCGATCCGGCCCGGCGGGCGACGTCCGTGGGCCGCCGGGCGCCGTGGACGCGGGCGGCGTCTTCCTCGCGCGCCGCGCGTCCCGCGGGCGGCGGGGCGCGTGCCGCGCGTCCCCGTCCGGCCCGGGAGCCGGATCGCGTGGTCGCGACGGCCGGCCGGGGACCCTCACCGCCTGGATCCTCCTGGCTTCGACCGTCGCCCGTCACGCTAACGCGCCCACCCCACTTAGGCAAGCGCTTGCTCGGTACGGTGCGCGATACGCTTGACGAAACCCCGGAAATCACGCGTTAGGCGACCATGCTCGATCAGCGACTCCAGCCCTCCACGCCGTATGCCGCCCTGATCTTCGACTGTGACGGGACCCTCGTCGACACCGCCGCCGCCAACGAGAGCGCCTGGCGGGACGCGTTGGCCGGATGGCAGGTGGAGCTCGACCCCGCGTGGTACCGCGCGCGCACCGGACTGTCCGGCGACCGCCTGCTGGCCGAGCTGGAGGTCGAGTTCGGGGTGGAGCTCGACCACCGGGCGGTGCGCGCGGCGGCGCTGGACGCCTACCAGTGGCTGATCCACACCGTCACCCCGCACCGGCCGGTCAGCGCGGTCGCCGAGGCCCACCGGGGGCGGGTGCCGATGGCGGTGGCCTCCGGGGGCGCCCGCCAGGCCGTGGAGGAGACCCTGCGCGTCACCGGTCTGCGCCCGCTCTTCGACGCCGTCGTGACCAGGGACGACGTCCGCTATGGCAAGCCCGCCCCGGACGTCTACCTCCTGGCGGCGCGGCTCCTCGACGTCGCGCCGTACGCCTGCGTCGCCTACGAGGACACCGACGAGGGAGTGGCCGCCGCCCTCGCCGCGGGCATGACCGTCATCGACGTCCGCCCCGCCATCCACCGGCCGCACTGACCCGCAACGCTCCTGCCGCCGCGCATCATTGGCTAGTTGTACTATCCAGTAGTGCGGATATCCGAGCTCAGCGCCACGTCGGGCGTGCCCATCCCGACGATCAAGTACTACCTGCGCGAGGGACTCCTCCCGACGGGCGCGCAGACCTCGGCCACCCGGGCGGAGTACGGCGAGAGCCACCTGCGGCGGTTGCGACTGATCCGCGCGCTGCTGGAGGTGGGGCGGCTGCCCATCGCGTCCATCCGCAAGGTGCTCACCGCCGTCGACGACGAGAGCCTGAGCATGCACCACGTGCTCGGCACCGCGCACTACGCCATCGCCCCCCCGGTGGAGCCGCCGGCGGCCGGCGAGGAGTGGCGGCGCGCCCGTGCCGGGGCCGACGCCCTGATCGACGACCTCGGCTGGCGGATCGACCCCGAGGCACCCACCCGCGACGAACTGGCCCACGCCATCCTCGCCCTCGACCGGCTCGGCATGCCCGCCACCGGCGAGGCCCTCCGCCCCTACGCCGAGACCGCCGCCAGGCTCGTCGCGGAACACGAGATCGGCACCATCCCCGTCGGCGGCCCCCGGGAGGCGGCGGTCGAGGCCCTGGTCCTCGGGACGGTCCTGCACGGCAGGGTCCTCGATGTCATGCGGCGCCTGGCCCAGGAGTCGGCCTCGGCCCACATCTTCGGCATCTCCTACGGCGCGGACGGCCCCCGGGACGGAGACGGCCCCCGCAGGCTCCCCGGCGGAGACGACTCTCGCGACGAGAACGGCCCCCGCGGCGAGGGTGGTCCGCGCGCCCGGAACGGCCCCCACGGCGAGGACGGCCCGCGCACCCGGAACGGCTGACGAGGACGGCCCGCGCACCCATAACGGCCCCCGCGGCGGGAACGGCGACCCGCCGCGCGGCGGCGGGAGAAGCCCGAGTGACGGATGTCTCATTCGCTCCCTTCGACCCTGAAACGGGCAGCTCACAGGCGTGTTTTACGGATGTGCGGAGTTCTCCGGTGGCCGCTGCCTGGCCAAACGGCCCTGGGTAACACCCTGTTCACATTCGGGCAACAGTTGCGAAATCGCGACTTGCGAATCTTTGAGCGCAGCAGATCCCCTTCCTCCTCAAGGACTCCGCCGATGACCTTCAAGGCTGAATACATCTGGATCGACGGCACCGAGCCGACCGCCAAGCTCCGTTCCAAGACCAAGATCCTGGCGGACGGCGCCGACCTGCCGATCTGGGGCTTCGACGGGTCCAGCACCAACCAGGCCGAGGGCGGCTCCTCCGACCGCGTGCTCAAGCCGGTCTTCAGCTGCCCCGACCCGATCCGCGGCGGCGACAACGTGCTGGTGCTCTGCGAGGTCCTGAACATCGACATGACCCCGCACGAGAGCAACACCCGCGCCCCGCTCGTCGAGGTCGCCGAGAAGTACGCCGCCCAGGAGTCCTGGTTCGGCATCGAGCAGGAGTACACCTTCTTCAAGGAGGGCCGCCCGCTCGGCTTCCCGCTCGGCGGCTTCCCCGCCCCGCAGGGCGGCTACTACTGCGGCGTCGGCGCCGACGAGGTCTTCGGCCGCGAGATCGTCGAGAAGCACCTCGACTACTGCCTGGCCGCCGGCCTGGCCATCTCCGGCATCAACGCCGAGGTCATGCCCGGCCAGTGGGAGTTCCAGGTCGGTCCGGCCGGCCCCGTCGAGGTCGCCGACCACCTGTGGATCGCCCGCTGGCTGCTCTACCGCACCGCCGAGGACTACAACGTCGCCGCCACCCTCGACGCCAAGCCGGTGAAGGGTGACTGGAACGGCGCCGGCGCGCACACCAACTTCTCCACCAAGGCGATGCGCGAGGGCTACGACGCGATCATCACCGCCTGCGAGGCTCTGGGCGCCAACGCCATGGAGCACGTCAAGCACTACGGCCACGGCATCGAGGACCGCCTCACCGGCCACCACGAGACCGCTCCGTGGGACAAGTTCAGCTACGGCGTCTCCGACCGCGGCGCCTCGGTGCGCATCCCGTGGCAGGTCGAGGTCGACAAGAAGGGCTACATCGAGGACCGTCGCCCGAACGCCAACGTCGACCCCTACAACGTGACCCGCCTCATCGTGGGCACCTGCTGCTCCGCTCTGGAGAAGGCCGGCCAGGTCTGATCCGGGTCCGATCACCGCGAAGGCCGCGAACGCCCTGCCGGGGGCGGTCGCGGCCTCGCCGTTTTCCCGGCCCGGACGGTGCCCGGGGGACGGCCAAGGCAAGACGAGACGTTCCGGCTCGCCGTTTGGTACATTCGGCCGCGTGAAGACACCCAATCCGGCCCGCCGCAGCGAGCGGTCGCGCCGGGCCATCCTGAGCGCCGCGTTCGATCTGGTCGCCGAGGCCGGGTACGCCAAGCTGACCGTCGAGGCGATCGCCGCGCGTGCGGGCGTGGGCAAGCAGACGATCTACCGCTGGTGGCCGTCCAAGGGCGCCGTCTTCGTCGACGCGGTGCTCTCCCTCAGCGAGGACGACACCGGCGGCCTGTCGTTGCCCGACACCGGCGATCTCCGGGCCGACCTGAGCGGCGTGCTCCGGGCCATCGTCGACGAGTACAACGACCCCAGGCTCGACGCGATGAGCCGGGCCCTCACCGCCGAGTCGCTGGCCGACCCCACGCTCAACTCCGAGATCACCGCGCGGATCCTGGGGCCGCTCCTGGAGGTGACCAAGGACCGGCTGCGCAGCGCCCAGCGGGCGGGGCAGGTGGCCGCGGACGCCGACCTGAGCGTGGCCGTCGAGCTGCTGTACGGGCCGATCTACCACCGCTGGATGCTGCGCACCCACCCCCTCACCCACGAATACGCCGACACGGTGGTCGAGTTCGCCCTCCGGGCCCTGGAGCCCGCTCACTAACGAACCAGATTCGGTTTCTAGCAAAGACGCGAAAGATCCCTTCGTGCACCCTCTGACCGGTCTACCAGCGGGAAAGGGGGGCCCAAAATGCCCTCCTCCCGAAAATCCCACGAAACAGGTCCTTTAGGACAGCGCTAAACAGCTATCGCGCGCCGTACCATAACTGCGATGCGCGACGTAGTGGAGCAATTACAGCGCCTGGGCATGTCAGGGTACGAGGCCAAGGCGTACGTCACCCTGGTCGGCGCCGGACAGCCGCTCAACGGCTACGAGGTCGCCAAGCGTTCCGGCGTGCCGCGAAGCACGGTCTACGAGACGCTGGGCAAGCTCGTGGCCAAGGGAGCGGCCTACGAGCTGCGGGAGGCCGACGACGCCACCGACTACCTGCCACTGCCGCCGCGGTCGCTGCTGGAGCGGATGCGCCGGGAGTTCGACGACTCGATCGAGGCGCTGGAGTCCTCCCTGCCGGCGATCGTGGCGCCGCCCGAGGCCCATCTGATCCACAGCCTCAAGGACGCCGGCGCGCTGCTCGCCCGTGCCGAGGACGTGATCGCCGGGGCGCGCGCCGACCTGTTCCTGTCAGTCTGGCCCGAGGAGATGAAGCGCCTCTCCCCACTGGTCAAGCGGGCGGTCGAACGCGGCGTGGAGACCTCGCTGATGCACTTCGGCCCGGCCGAGAACCCCGTGGGACACCTGTACGAGCACCGCTTCTCCTCCCCCGAGGAGGTCTCGGAGGGCCTGGGCTGCCGGCTCCTGGTCGTGGCCGCCGACCGGCGGGAGACCCTGGTCGGCGGCTTCACGGGCGACACGGCGTGGGGCGTCTACACCGAGGACCCGGCCGTGGTGACGATGGCGGTGGAGTACATCAGGAACGACATCGCCCTGCAGATCATCGCCGACCGGGTCGGCCACGAGACCATGCGCGAGTTCTGGGCCGACGACCCCCGGCTCAAGCGCCTGCGCGCCGGCCACGGCCATCCGGCGGCCCTGATGCGCGCCGCGGGCCTGCCCGCCCACCCGCGGGTTCCCCCGCCCGGCGCCGACCGGCCGGGGACCCGCTGACGTCCGCCGGTCCCGCACCGGCCCGTCCACTGGGAGAAGAAGGGCTTTTAACGTAGATGTGACATCCTTCGGAGAGATTGTCGCAATCTGGATTGTCTCCACCTCGGGGAAAGGCAGCACATGGACAAGCCGGTCATCATGACGGTCGACGATGATCCGGGCGTCTCGCGCTCCATAGCGCGCGACCTGCGGCGGAGGTACGGCCAGTCGTACCGGATCGTCCGGGCCGAGACGGCGGTGCAGGGCATCGAGAGTGTGCGCGAGCTGCGGCTGCGCGGCGACGACGTCGCGGCGATCCTGGCCGACTACCGGATGCCCCAGATGAACGGCGTGGAGTTCCTGGAACAGGCGATGGACCTGTACCCGTACGCCCGCCGGGTGCTGCTGACCGCGTACGCCGACACCGACGCGGCGATCCAGGCGATCAACGTGGTCGACCTCGACCACTACCTCCTCAAGCCGTGGGACCCGCCGGAGGAGAAGTTCTACCCGGTGCTGGACGCCCAGCTGGATGCCTGGCAGCGGACGGACCGGCGCGAGACCGACGAGCTGCGGGTGGTGGGGGCGCGCTGGTCGGCGCGGTCGTACAAGGTCCGCGACTTCCTGGCCCGCAACCAGGTGCCCTACCGCTGGGTGCTGGCCGACAGCCCCGAGGGCGCCGAGCTGCTGGCCGCGGCCGGGGAGACGGGCGGGACCGGCCCGGCCAGGCTGCCACTGGTCATCACCGCCGAGGGCGTCACGCTCATCGCGCCGAACACCGCCGAGCTGGCCGAGGCCGTCGGGCTGTCCACCGCCCCCGCCACCGACTTCTACGACCTGATCGTCATCGGCGGCGGCCCCGGCGGGCTGGGCGCGGCGGTCTACGGGGCCTCCGAGGGGCTGCGCACGGTGATGGTCGAGCAGCACGCCTCCGGCGGGCAGGCCGGGCAGAGCTCCCGCATCGAGAACTACCTGGGCTTCCCCGACGGCGTCTCCGGCGCCCAGCTCGCCGACCGCGCCCGCCGCCAGGCGCTGAAGTTCGGCGCGGAGCTGCTCACCGCGCGCAAGGTGACCAGCCTGGAGGTCAAGGGCCAGGCCAAGGTGGTGGGCTTCGCCGACGGCGGCAGCATCGCCGGGCACACGGTCATCCTGGCCACCGGCGTCTCCTACCGGCGGCTGAACGCCCCGGGCCTCGACGACTTCATCGGCTCCGGCTGCTACTACGGCGCGGCCGTGACCGAGGCGCCGGAGTGCAGGAACCGCGAGGTCTACATCGTGGGCGCGGCCAACTCGGCCGGGCAGGGCGCCGTCCACCTGTCGGGGTACGCGAGCAGGGTCCACCTCGTCGTCAGGGGCGACGGGCTGGAGAGGACCATGTCGCACTACCTGATCGAGCAGATCTCGCAGCTGCCCAACATCGAGGTGCACACCGGGACCGAGGTGGTCGGCGCCGAGGGGGACGGCCACCTGGAGCGGATCACGCTGAAGGGCCCGGACGGCGAGCGCACGGTCGACGCCGAGTGGCTGTTCGTCTTCATCGGCGCCGAGCCGTTCACCGAGTGGCTCGGCGACACCGTCGAGCGCGACGCGAAGGGCTTCATCCTGACCGGGCCCGACCTGACCTCCGCCGAGAACCGCCCCCGCAACTGGCCGCTGCGGCGTGAGCCGTACCACCTGGAGACCAACGTGCCGGGGGTGTTCGCCGCCGGTGACGTGCGGGCCGACTCGATCAAGCGGGTCGCCTCGGCGGTCGGCGAGGGCGCGATGGCCGTGGCCCTCGTCCACCGTTACCTGGAGCAGGCGTGACCCGCCGGGCCCCCGCCCGGCGGCGGTTCCCGAAGGAGGCCGCATGACCGGCACGGACGTGCTCCGCAAGCTGTTCCTCTTCGAGAAGCTCGACGAGGAGCGGCTGGAGTGGCTCGCGGCCAACGGCACGGAACGGGAGTTCGCGGCGGGCGAGCCGATCGTCAGGCAGGGCGAGCCCGCCGAGTGCTTCGTCGTGCTGATCGACGGTGAGGTCGTGATGATCACCGAGACGCCCGCCGGGGCGGTCACGATGACCCCCACCTCCCAGCCGGGCGTCTACGCCGGGGCGGTCTCCGCCTACCTCGGCGACCGCGCCCCGCAGAACTACACCCACTCGCTGCGCGCCACCAAGCCGTCGCGGATCTTCGTGCTCCCGGCCGAGAAGTTCCGCCGGATGATGAACGAGTGGTTCCCCATGGCGGTGCACCTGCTCGACGGGGTGCGCCTGGGCGGGATGGCCCAGCGGGAGCTGATCGACCGGCGGCAGCGCCTGACCGCGCTCGGCACGATCACCGCCGGGCTCACCCACGAGCTCAACAACCCGGCCGCCGCGGCCGTGCGCGCCGTGGGCGACCTGCGGGAGAAGGTGCGGATGTCACGCAGGCGCCTGGCCGAGCTGGCCGAGTCGGGCATCGAGCCCGAGCGGCTCCGCGCCCTGGTCGACCTGCAGGAGGCGTGCGCCGAGAAGGCCGGGGAGGCGCCGAAGCGCTCCCCGCTGGAGACCTCCGACGCCGAGGACGAGCTGTCCGACGCCCTGGAGGAGGCCGGGGTGGAGGAGGCCTGGGACATCGCGCCGCCGCTGGTGAGCGCCGGGTTCACCCCCGGCCTGCTGGAGAAGGTCCGGGACGCGGTCGGCGACCGGCACCTGAACGCGGCCGTGCACTGGCTGGCCGAGGCGACCGAGATCTCGCAGATGCTCAACGAGATCACCGACGCGACCGAGCGGATCTCCTCGCTGATCGCCTCCGCCAAGCAGTACTCCCAGATGGACCGCGCGCCCTACCAGACGGTGGACGTGCGGGAACTGCTGGACAGCACGCTCACCATGTTCCGCGGCAAGATCCCCCCGGGGATCACCCTGGCCACCGACTACGACCCCGCGCTCCCGCCCATCCCGGCCTACGCCGGGGAGCTGAACCAGGTGTGGACCAACCTCATCCACAACGCCCTGGACGCGATGGGGGGCACCGGGACCCTCACCGTCCGCACCCGCCTGGAGCACGACACGGTCGCGTTGATCGAGATCTGCGACACCGGCCCGGGCGTCCCCGAGGAACTGCGCGAGCGGATCTTCGAGCCGTTCTTCACCACCAAGGCGGTCGGCGAGGGCACCGGTCTCGGCCTGGACATCTCCTTCCGCATCGTCTCCGGCCGCCACGGCGGCGACCTGCGTGTGGAGTCGCAACCCGGGGACACCCGTTTCCAGGTGCGCCTGCCCCTCGCCGAGACTCCCGGCCCCGCCGCGGCCTCCGGGACGTCCTGACCCCCGGGACGTCCCACGGGACGTCCCGGCTCCCGCGGAGACCCCCTCCCGGGGCGGGGCCGGACCGGCCCCGCCCCGGGAGGGGCCGTGCAGCGAAGCTCCGCCGCGGCCCGCGCGTCCCCGGCGGAAGGGGCACCGCCCGCTAGGAGCCGTGGACGCCGTTGACGATGTCCATCAGGCGGGCGAGGACCTTGCCGCCGGAGACCCGGACGCCGTCGTGCTCCCACTCGTTGGTCACCCACGTCCGCACGCCGCCGACCGCGCGGGCGGTGCGCATGGACAGGCCCTCGTCGACGTACATGTCGTCGTAGTAGACGGCGGCGGCCACGGGGACGCGGTTGGCGGCGAGCCGGGCCGGGTCGTAGAGGGCGGGCCAGCCGGACTCGGCGGCGAGGATCTCCGCGGCCCCCTTGAACGGGCGGAGGGCGGCGATGTCGTCGAACATCCAGGGGTAGATCATCTCCCCGGTGGGGAGCGTCGGCTCGGCGTCCTCGTGGAACTCCTCGGGCAGCAGCCGGTGGGCCGCCCAGGCGGTGGCGGTGCCCTGGGCGTAGATCGACTCGTGCAGGACCGCGTAGAGCGGGTTGCCGACGAACCCGGTGGCCATCATGGCCTCGTACAGGAACAGGTCGGAGAGCCTGTCGCCGTGCCATGCCTCCTCCAGCACCCAGTGCAGGTATTCGGCGCCGTCGCTCATGCCCAGGCACAGGCCGAGGGTCTGCAGGCGGCGCACGGTCAGCACGTCGCCGTCCGGCAGCGTGGCCCGGTGGCGCCGCAGGTGGGCGGCGACCGCCTGGAGGCGCCCGAAGTCTTCGGGGTAGCGGGCGAAGTAGCGGGCGACCTTGTCACGGACCCGCGGGTAGGTGCGGGCGTAGACGTCGTCGGCGGTGGCGTCCAGGCCGGGCAGGCCGCCCGCCACGTAGCAGGCCCGCAACCCCTCGGGAGCCCGGGAGAGGTAGGTCAGCGTGACGAAACCGCCGTAGCTCTGGCCGAGGGTCTCCCACGGCCGGTCGCCGCAGAGCCTGCGCCGGATCAGCTCGGCGTCGGCCACGATCGAGTCGGCCCGGTAGTGCTTGAGGCGGGCCGCGAGCTCCGCGTCCGTACCGGTCACCGTCCGGGCGGTGAGGGGCGTGCTGCGGCCGCTCCCGCGCTGGTCGAGCAGGAGGACGCGGTGGGTCTTCAGCGCGTGCCCCAGCCAGCCGTCGGCCGCGGTGGGCCGCGGTGACTTGCCCCCGGGCCCGCCCTGCAGGAAGAGCAGCCAGGGCAGGCCCTCCCCCCGCCTGGCCGGGTCGACCGCCTCACGGGCGAACACCTCGATCGTCGCCCCGCCGGGATCGGCGTGGTCGAGGGGAACGGTGAACGTGTGATCGGTGAGCGCCACACCGGGCAGAAGGACAGTCACTCGGGAGAAGCTACCCCACCCCGCCGGCCGCTCCCGGTTCCCTCGGCGGCGCCCGGCCCGGTGCCCGGGGGAAACGCCGCACACACGGGGGAGAACGGCGACGGCCGGGACCGCGGAGACCGGGCGGGCGGAAACGCCCCACACGCGAGGGGAGGACCGGGAGGCGGCCGGTGCGCCGGGAAGCGTGGCCGGAACCCCCGTACGCGGGAGAGGACGGCGCTCCCTCGCAAGCGGGAGGCAATCGGCTTGTAAGCGGACGACCGCACGATGCGAACATGACGAACCCCCGCGTCGTGGACATGACGAACCCCCGCGCCGGTGAAACGGCAGGCCCCCGTGCCGTCCCGGTGGCCGTCGCCCGCCCCGCCCGCCCCGCCCGCCTGCTGGGCGTGCCGCTTCTCGCCGCCCTGATCGCCGGATGCGGCGTCCTGGGGGGCTCCGGTGACCCGACCGCCGCCTCCCCCGCCCCGGCCCGCGCGACCTCGGACGCGACCGCGCCACCCGCGACGGACACGCTCCCGCCGCGGGAACCGGCGACATCGCCGGAGCCCTCGGCCCCGCAGGAGACGGCGGACGGCTCTGGCGGGGGCGGGGCGGTCGCCCCCGGGGGTACCCTCGCCGACGGCGGAACGGTCTCCGCCGAGCTGACCCGGGCCGGTCAGAAGGACACGTTCACCCTGGACCTGGGCGACGCCCGGCAGTTCTACGTCGCCGACATGCAGGGAGACTGCGGCATCCGGATCCAGGTGGTCGCCGAGGCCGACGGCCTGCCGGAAGGCCCGGCCGGGATCACCATGTGCGGCGGGAACCAGGTCTTCGAACTGGCCAAGACGGGCGGGCACCGCCTCGAGATCACCGGCGACACCAATGTGATCGGCCCGTACGCCTTCCGCCTCGCGACCGTCAAGGTCCGGTCCTTCCCCGTCAAACTCGGCCTGAAGATCGGCGAGGGGGCTCCCCGGGGCGCGGGAAGGCTGGCGACCGGCGGGGAGGTCCACCGGTTCGAGTTCGACTCCGACGGCGCCACCGCGGTCAAGGTGATCGGCGGATCGGGCTCCTGCGCCGTCATGGAGCTGGAGTTGGTCGACGCCGCGGAGACGAGCGTCGCGACCGCGCGGCAACCCGTCCCGCTGTGCGGGTACGAGTTCCCGATGCCGCTGACCGCCGGCGACGGCCGCTACGCCCTCGTGGTCCGCTCACCGGCCGCCAGGACCGGCCCGTACTCCTTCCGGCTCGTCCGTGCCGGCTGACCGCCCGGGACCTGACGGCGCCGCGTCCCGAAGAGCCCTTCGCCGCGGGGCGACGGCCCGCGGGCGCCGCCTCCCCGGCGTATCCGGCCGCCGGAAACCGTAACCCTCCCCCGGTCAGGACCGGCGGAGTTCCCCCCGGTACTCGATGGAGCTGCCGCCGTCCTGCCCGGTGAAGCGCAGTGCGCCGGAGCCGGTCAGCACCAGGGTCATGTCGCCGCCCACGCACTGATCTTCCTGCTCCAGGGTGAGGTCGAGCGTGTCGCCGCCTCTGACCCTGTTCAGGGTGGCCCGCTGGTCGCAGCCGTTGGCCCGCCAGGTGGCCGTGCCGGAGCCGGGAGTGAGGGTGAGGGTGGCGGAGTAGGTGTCCCTGCGGGCGTCCTGCGAGGTCACCTCCCCCGTCCAGGTTCCGGCGAAGGCCTCCGGGATCCGGCGCGCGCCGCCCGTCCCGGGGTCGCCGCTCGCGCCGCCCCGGCCGGAGGCGCCTCCGGTGGCCCCGGGGTCGGGAGCCGTGCTCGGGCCGGCCTGGCCGGCCGAGGTCGCCGGAGCCGTGCCGTGATTCGCGGCACCGGCACCGGCACCGCCGCCGAACGTCCCCCTGACGAACGGCACTCCGGTCACGCCCAGGACGGCGATCACGGCGAGGGCCGCGGCCAGGGCCGCGTTGCGCACCCGGCGGCGCCCACCGGGCGCACGCCTGCCGTGCGGCGGCCCCGGTGCCCGGGGTGTCGTGGACGGGCCGGCGGTGGGGCGGCCTCCCGGGGTATCGGGGAGCGGGGCCGTGGAAGGCCCCGGCGAGCCGGCGGGGAGCGGAGACCCGAAGGGGGCCGGCGGGCCGGCGGGGAGCGGGGCCGTGGAAGGCCCCGGCGGACCGGCGGGGACGGGCCGGGTGCCGGGGACGTAGGCGCTGGGCACCGGGCCGACACCGGGGACCGCGACGGTGGAGGCACCCGGGTCGACGAGGCGGATCATCAGGTCGCGGGCGGTGGGGCGGGCGGCGGGGTCCTTGGCCAGGCAGGCCGCCAGGGTGGGCAGCAGCCCGGCGGGGACGCCCGCGAGGTCGGGCTCCTGGGTGAGGATACGGCCGAAGACGATCGCGACCGTGTCGCCGCCGAACGGTGAGCGGCCGGTCGCGGCGTAGACCATGGTCCCGGCCCAGGCGAACACGTCGGACGCCGGCGAGGCGCGGACCCCGTTGAGCTGCTCGGGCGCCATGTACGGCGGCGTGCCGGACAGCGCCGAGGTGGCCGTGCCGGCGTCCGGCGGCCGGGCGATGCCGAAGTCGACGACGCGCGGCCCGTCCGGCCCGAGCAGCACGTTCGCGGGTTTGAAGTCGCGGTGCACGACACCGGCGCCGTGGATGGCGGCCAGGGCGGAGGCGGTGCCGACCGCGAGCCGGTCGAGGTCCCCGCCGCGCAGCGGGCCGTTCTCCCGCACCCGCTCGGCGAGGGAGGGACCGGCGACGAACTCGCTCACCACGAACGGGTCGGGGCGGTCGAGGTCTGCCGTGATCACCCTGGCCGTGCAGAAGGGCGCGACCCGCCGGGCGGCCTCGACCTCGCGGGCGAGCCTCGCCCGGGTCGTCGGGTCGGCGCCGTTCTTGAGCACCTTGACGGCGACGCGCTCACCGTCGGAGGCCAGGGCCTCGTAGACGACGCCCTGGCCGCCCTCGCCCAGCCGGGCGACCACCCGGAAGTCACCCAGCGTGCGGGGGTCGGTGGGAAGCAGGGGTCCGCCGGGCATGTGGCTCCTCCTGGCCTCGTGACACGGCCAACGTTAGCGACGCGGAAGGCCACCCACCAGCCTCCGCCGGCGACGCGGAAGGCCGACCACCGGCCTCCGCCGGCGACGCGGAAGGCCGACCACCGGCCTCGGGAAGGCCGCCCACCGGCCTCGGGCCACGTGGGGACTTCCCCCTCGGCGGAGAACTGATACGCTTCCCAAGCGAGCGCTTGGTTTCGTGCGGACCACCGTACCCGAGACCGCGGAACGGGACAGCCGGAGACGACCGCCAGGGGACAGCCGATGAAGTTCTCGACCTTCCACCTCTTCCACCGGTTCGACGGCCAGAGCTTCAAGGACGTCTACGACTACCACCTGCGGCTGGTCGAGCTCGCCGAGGAGCTGGGCTTCCACGGGGTCCGGCTGGCCGAGCACCACTTCCGCGACTACGGGGTGGTCCCGAACCTGTTCACGATGCTGGCCGCCATGGCGGCGCGCACCGACCGGCTCCGGCTGGGCACCGGAATCGTGGTGCTGCCGCTGCACAACCCGATCCACGTCGCCGAGGAGGCGGCGATGGTCGACGTGCTCTCGGGCGGCCGGCTGGAGCTGGGCATCGGGCGCGGCTACCAGAGCTTCGAGTTCGAGGGCTTCGGCGTCGACCTGGCCGAGGCCCGCGACCGGTTCAACGAGGCGCTGGAGGTCGTCCTCGGTCTGTGGGGCGCCGGGCCCTTCCGGCACGAGGGCAAGTTCTACCGGACCGGAACAGAGGTGGAGCTCGCCCCCCGGCCGCTGCAGACCCCGTACCCGCCGATTCACGTGGCGGCCGTGTCGCCGGAGACCGTCACCATGTACGCCGAGCGCGGCCTGCCGATCCTGGCCGACCCGGCGGCGCCGTTCCGCAAGGTGGTCAAGGCCGCGGAGACCTGGCGGGAGACCGCCGGGCTGGCCGGGCACGACGTGGCCGGCCCCGAGCTGGTGGTCGCGCGCAGCGTCTACGTGGCCCCGACCCTGGAGCAGGCCCGCGAGGACCAGTCCAGGTTCGAGGCGCGGTTCGACCGCAGCCGGATCTTCAACGACAGGAGCGCCCCGATCGACCCGAAGACGGGCCGGGCGGCGCAGGGCTTCGAGTACTACCAGGACCGCTACCTCAAGGGCGGCTCGCTCTCCAACGACTTCCGCTGGGAGCAGCTGGAGGTCATCGGCGACCCCGAGCGGGTGGTCGGCCAGATCCGGCTGCTCCAGGACGCCGGGTTCGCCAACCTGCTCTGCGACTTCGGCAGCACCCGGCCGATGCCGCTGGAGGAGATGGAGAGGGTCATGCGTTTCTTCGCCGCCGAGGTCATGCCGGCTTTCCGTTGATCTGTCCCGCAGTACGGCGCGGGCCGGCCGCGGCGCGAGGGCGCGAACGCGGACGGCACGCCACCCCCCAGCAGGAGGCGCGATGATCCACCAGTTGACCCTGTCCGACGTCCTCGCCGAGCACGCCCGCAGCCGCCCCCTGGTGACGGCGGTGGTGGACGGCGAGACGCGGTTCACCTACCCCGAGCTCGACCTGCGGGTCACCCGCCTGGCGAACGCGCTGGCCGCGCGGGGCGTCACGGCCGGGGATCGGGTGCTCTGGCTCGGGCGGAACAGCCACGCGGTGCTGGAGCTGCTGCTGGCCTCGTCCCGGCTCGGCGCGATCTTCTGCCCGGCCAACTGGCGGCAGTCGGCCGACGAGCTGGCCTTCGTCCTGGACGACCTGGCCCCGAAGGTCGTCGTCTGGGAGGAGTCGGAGACCGCCGCGCCGCTCCGCGGGGACGGCTGGGTTCCCGCGGGGGCCGGTTACGAGGAGTTCCTCGCGGGCGGATCAGCGGGCGTCGCGCCCGGCCCGGAGCGGAGCAGGGACGCGGGCGGCGTGGACGGGGACGGGGGCGCGGGCGGCGGGGGTGCGGACACGGCGCCGGTGCTCGCGCTCTACACCGCCGCCTTCGACGGCCGTCCCGCCGCCGCACTGCTCAGCAGTGCCGCCCTGATCGCGCACAGCGCGTCGCTGCTGGTGGTCCGCCAGATGGAGCCCGGCTTCACCTTCCTCAACAGCGGCCCGCTGTTCCACGTGGGCACGATGATGTTCTGCCTGGCCACCCTGCAGATCGGCGGGACGAACGTCTTCACCCCGGCCTTCGACGCCGAGGAGGTCTGCCGGCTGATCGACGCGGAGAAGGTCACCCAGGCGTTCCTGTTCGGCCAGATGATCGACGCGGTGGCCGGGGCGAACGAGAGCGGCAAGTACGACCTGACCTCGCTCCGCTTCGTCTCCCACTCGGCCGCGTGGGACGCGATGACGACGGTGGACGACTCCCCCTGGTGCCGGTCGAAGATGGGCGGCTACGGGCAGACCGAGGTGGGCGGCATGCTGACCTTCCTCGGGCTCGCCCCGGACGCCGCCGGGGCCGCCGGACGGCCGTCGCCGCTGGTCCAGGTGCGGATCCTCGCCCCCGACGGGAGCGAGGTGCCCCCCGGGGAGGTGGGCGAGATCTGCGCCCGCGGCAAGTCGATCTTCTCCGGATACTTCAACAGGCCGGAGCTGAACGCGGCCAGGACCCGGGGCGGCTGGCATCACACCGGTGACCTCGGCCGCCGCGAGGCCGACGGCACGATCACGTTCATCGGTCCCCGGCTCCGCATGATCAAGTCCGGTAACGAGAACGTCTACCCGGCCGAGGTCGAGCGCGTGCTGAAGACCCACCCCGCCGTCGCGGACGCCGCCGTCATCGGCGTCCCCGACGACCGGTGGCACCAGGCGGTCAAGGCCGTCGTGGTCCTCAAGGCCGGTGCCGGGCCCGTCGGCGCCGAGGACGTCGTCGAGCACGTCCGGGCCCGGCTCGCCTCCTACAAGAAGCCCCGCGACGTCGTCTTCGTCGAGGCCATCCCCAAGAAGGGCTTCGTCCCCGACTACGACGCCCTCGACGCCGCCCACGGCGGCGGCAACTACCCCGGCGCCTGACCCCTCCCCGCGGAACCCCGCGCCGTGCCGCCCGCCGTGCGGGCCGGCCTCCCGGGGAGTCGGCCGCACCGGCCCGGGGCCGGTCGCCGGAGGACCGTCTCCCTCAGAGGATAGCCAGGGGGGTGATCGGGCTGCCGGTCCCGCCCTCGATCCGCAGCGGGGCCGCGACGAAGACGAAGTCCCCGCCGGGGCGGCCCGCGCAGGCCGCGCCCAGTTCCTCCAGTGAGAGCATCTCGGCCAGGTGGATGCCGTGCCGCCAGAGCAGGATCATGTGCAGGTCGTCCTCCAGGTCCTCGTCGGCGAGCTGGCGGGCGTTGAGGCCGCCGATGGCGGCGTTGTCGGAGGCGACCACGGCGACGTCGCGGGCGGCGAGCCACCGGCCGCCGTCGGCGGACAGCCCCGGCTGCCCCGCCCAGTAGGCTTCGGGCGAGTTCTCCCAGACCAGGGGCCAGCCGGTGCGGACCACGGCCACGTCGCCGGGGCGCACGTCGTCGTGGATCTCCGCCAGCAGGTCGCCGGAGACGCGGAAGCCCGCCGGGAGATGGTCGAGACCGAGGTGGCGGGGGACGTCGAAGAGCACCCCGCGCGCCACGACCCCGCCGACGTTCTCGATGCCGCAGCGGGCGGCGCCGTACGACCTGACCCGGGCGGCGGGGTGGCCGTTGTAGAGCTCCTCCCCCGACCACATGTGGCACAGCGCGTCCATGTGGGTGGTGGTCCCGTGGTGGGTCACGACGAGAGCGTCGTCGGCCATGCGCAGACCGGCCCCGATCGCTCGGGCGCCGGCCGCGTAGTCGCCGCCGTCGACGGACATGAAATGCTGCGGCAGCGGCCGGCCCCGCAGGTGGGGGACCGTCGTGGGGGCGGCCGAGGAGGTCGCGCCCCTGATCGGCATGGCCAGGCTGACCACCCGGCCGGTGACCGCGGCGCCGAGTGCGGCCAGGACCGTCGCGGGGGTCAGCAGGTTCAGGGTGCCACGCTGATCTTCTGGGCCGAAGCGGCCCCAGTTGTTAGGCTCGGTTACCAAGCAAGCGCTCACTTTCAAAGAGATGCGGGGACGGACGATGACGGCAGAGGGCGAAGCCCGGGGTCGCCCCCGGGTGGACACGTACGGATGGTGCGACCCCCGGTTCCGGCGGGTGCGCGAGGTGTTCGACGGGCACTTCGCCGACGGCGAGGAGCTGGGCGCGGCGTTCGCCGTCTTCCTGGACGGCGAGCCGGTCGTGGACCTGTGGGGCGGCGTCGCCGACCGGCACAGCGGGCGCCCCTGGGAACGCGACACCCCCGCGCTGGCGTACTCGTGCACCAAGGCGGTTACCGCCACGGTGGCGCTGCTGCTGGCCGAGCGCGGGCTCCTCGACGTCGCGGCCCCGGTCGCGGACGTCTGGCCGGAGTTCGCCCGCAAAGGCAAGGAACGCGTGACGGTCGAGCACCTGCTCACCCACCAGGCCGGGCTGCCCGTGATCGAGGAACCGATCCCGGTGGAGGAGTTCGAGGACCAGCCCGCCATCGCCGACCGGCTGGCCGGTCAGGAGCCGATCTGGGAACCGGGCACCGCGCACGGCTACCACGCGCTGACGTACGGCTTCCTGGTCGGCGAGGTGATCCGCAGGGTGTCGGGCAAGAGCGTGGGCGAGATCGTGTCCGCCGAGATCTCCGGGCCGCTCGGGCTGGAGCTGTGGGTCGGCGCCCCGGACGGGGTGGCGGCACGGGCGGCCCGGCTCTCCGCGGGCGAGCGCCGCGGGGCCTCCGCCCCGCCCGCCTCCCCGGACGCCCCGCCCGCCTCTTCGCAGGCGGCGCCGGAAGCGGTCTCCACGGTGGCCGAACTGCCGGGCCGGGAACCCGGTGACCCGATCCACGAGATGGCCAGGGCCTCGCTGGACAGGGACAGCCTGATGAACCGGGCCCTGGGCAACCCGCCCGTCCACCGGCTCAAGGGGGGCGCCAACCATCCGGTCGTGCTGCGCGCCGGCTGGCCCGCGATGGGCGCCGTCACCACCGCCCGGGGCCTGGCGGGCTTCTACCGCGATCTGGTGGCCGGACGGATCCTGCGACCGGCGACCCTGCGCGACGCGATCCGCCGGAGGGTGCACGGACCGGACCGGGTGCTGTTCGTCGACAGCTCCTTCGGGCTGGGTTACATGCGCCCCGCCCTGACCTTCCTCACCCCGGCGCGGGGCGCGGACTCCGCCTTCGGCCACACCGGTCTCGGCGGCTTCCTGGGCCTCGGCGATCCCGGGCACGGCCTCGGCATGGGCTACACCATGAACAAGATGGCCGACGCGGTCTCCGGCAGCCTGCGCGCCCACCGCCTGGCCGAGGCCGTCTACGACTCGCTCTAGGCCCACCGCACCGTGACATGGGCCCGCCGCCTCGCGGCACGGGCCCACCGCACCGCCACACGAGCCCGCCGCCTCGCGGCGCGGGCTCGTCGCACCGTGACATGGGCCCGCCGCCTCGCGGCACGGGCTCGTCGCATCATGGCGCGGGCTCATTGCATGGTGACGCCGCCGCTGACCGACAGGGTCTGGCCCGTGATGTAGGCGGCCCTGTCGGTGCACAGGTAGGCGACCAGCCCCGCGACGTCCTCGGGAGTGCCCAGGCGGCGCAGCGGGATGCCCCGGACGAGCCTGTCGACCAGCCCCGGCCTCTCGGCGTCCACGCGGCGGAGCATCGGGGTGTCGGTGGGGCCGGGACAGACGACGTTCGACGTGACACCGTCCCGCGCGCCTTCCCTGGCCAGGGTCTTGGCCAGGCCGAACAGCCCGGCCTTGGTGGCGGCGTACGCGCCCTCGCCACCGGAGCCGGCCCGCGCCCCGTCGGAGGAGACGAAGACCAGGCGGCCCCAGCCACGCCCGGTCATGCCGGGCAGCAGCAGGCGGGTCAGGAGCATCGGACCGCGCAGGTTGACCCGCCACATCAGCTCCCAGCTCGCCGGGTCGCTCGTGGCGAACGGCTCCACGATCGAGATCCCCGCGTTGTTGACGAGGATGTCCACCGGCCCGGCCCGGTCGTGGAACTCCTCGACGGAGCCCGGGTCGGCCAGGTCCACCCGCAGGGCCGTGGCCGGCGCCCGCGGTCCCGCGGTCGGCCCGGACGGCGACCGGGGTCCCCCGCCCGGCCCGGAGGGCGCGTCCCGGCCGATGGAGGCGTCGTTGAGCTCGTCGGCGACGGCGGCGGCGCCGTCCTCGTCCACGTCGGCCACGACGACGCTGGCCCCGAGCGCGGCGAGGTCGCGGCAGACGGCCGCGCCGATCGCCCCCGCCCCGCCGGTCACCACCGCGACGCGGCCGTCCAGCCGCAGACCGTCTATCACGTCCAGACCTCCGTCAGGTCGGCGGCGCGCACCCGGGCGGCGAGCAGGCTCACCGTGTGCCTGAGCACGGCCTGCGCGTAGTCGTCGGGGACCCCGGCCACCGCGTCGGTCACCACCGCCACCCGGTAGCCGAGGTTGACGGCCTCCAGCGCGAGTCCGGGGATGCCGAGGTTCAGCGAGAGCCCGACGGCGACCACGGTCGAGACGCCGAGCGAGCGCAGGGTCATGTCCAGCGAGGTCCCGGTGAAGGGCGAGAAGCCGTGGTAGCGGCGCGACTCCAGGTCTCCGGGGTCGCGCAGGCCGGGCAGCACCTCCACCGCCCCGGTGCCCTCCAGCATGTGCGCGGGGTCCTTGAGCAGGGCGGTGACGAAGGGGCTGTTCGTGGTGTGCGAGCCGGCGCGGTCGGCCCGGAAGGCCGCGGTGCAGTGGATCACCGGCACCCCCGCCGCACGGGCCGCGGCGAGGACGGCCGCGGCGTTGGCCACGACGTCGTGCCGGGCACACGCCTCCGCCAGTTCGGGGAATCTCGTCAGGTCCCCCACGACACCGCGCTGCATCTCCATCACCAGCACCGCGCTGTGCCCCGGCGCGGCCAGGGCCCCCAGATCGACCGGCATCCCACCTCCACCACACCGACACTAAGCCGAGCGCTTGCTTGGTTACCGCTCGGAGCCTAACATGCGGGCGGATCGGCTACTCGGCACGATGCTCACGTCACCCTCCGCCAAAGTTCGCCAACCGTGACAACCAACCGCGTGGGTGAGACCGTCGAACAAGTCGACGGCACTCGGAGGGGGACTGCATTGGTTCCGGGATACCGCGAGATTCGAGAGCTCGGCGTCGGCGGAGGCGGGCGCGTGGTGCTGGCCACGTACGCCCCCACCGGGGCCTACGTGGCCATCAAATACCTCAACGCGACCCTGAAGGACGACCACCGGTTCCTGGCGCGCTTCCGCGAGGAGGCGCGCGTCATGGTCGAGTTGCGCGACCCGAACGTGGTGCAGCTCTACGAGTACTACGAGGACGTGCTCGACGCCGCGATCGTGATGGAACTGGTCGACGGGGTGGCGCTCAGGAAGATCCTGTCCGAGCACGGCAGCACGAGTCCCGAGGCGGCGCTCACGGTGCTCAAGGGCTCGCTCCTGGGCCTGGCGTTCGCCCACGCCGCGGGGGTCGTCCACCGCGACTACAAGCCGGAGAACGTGCTCATCCAGGCCGACGGCACCAGCAAGCTGGCCGACTTCGGCATCGCCACGCACGTCGGGGAGGCGGGCGTGCCCGCGGGGACCCCGGCCTACATGGCCCCCGAGCAGTGGGAGGACGCCCCGGCGAGCGCGGCGACCGACGTCTACGCGGCCACCTGCGTGTTCTTCGAGTGTCTCACCGGGCACCGCCCGTACCGGGCCGACCACCGCGCCGCGCTGATGCACCGGCACCGCAACGCGCCGATCCCGGTGGAGGAGGTGCCGAGCTCGGTCCGCGGGCTGGTCGCGCGGGGTATGGCCAAGCACCCGATGGACCGGCCGGCGAGCGCGCGGGCGTTCCTCGACGAGCTGGAGGCGGCGGCGCTGGCCGCCTACGGGCCGGAGTGGGAGCAGCGCGGGCGACGGCATCTGGCCGAGCTCGCCACGTTGCTGGCGCTGGCGTTCCCGCTGGCCAAGCCGGCCCCGCGGGCGAGCAGTTCGGTCGCCCGGACCGTGCTCGGCCGGGTGGGGCGGATGCGCCGTCCCCGGCTGGGCCCCCGGACGCTGGCCGGGGTCGGCGTGGTCACCGTCGCGGTGACCGCCGGGCTGATCGCGGCCAACCGCCCGCCCGACCGGCTCTCCGCGGACACGATCTTCACCCCGCCGCCCGGCCCCACGGTGATCGGGGAGACGCCCACGCCGCACCGGCGGGGCCCGTCGCCCGTGGCGCCGGGGGGGTCGAGCCCGGCCGAGCCGTCTCCCGCGCCGGAACCGTCGCCGCCCACCTCGGCCACCGGACGCGCCGCGCCGCCCGCGCAGACCGCCGGCCCCGGCGGGCCGGGCACCGTCACCCGGCCGCCGTCGCCGTCCCCGACGCGGACCCGCGTGCGGACCGCGACCCCCACACCCACACCCACGGGAACCCCCACCCCGACGGGCACGCAGCGGCCCCCGGAGCCGGTGCACACGGTCAGCGGCCTGACGGTCGCCGGGATCGACGCGGGCGGGGCCACGATCGGGCTGCGGGCCTCCACCCCGGCGGACGTCGTGCTCACCGTCACCTTCGCCGAGGGAGACGACCCGGACCGGCTCCGGGAGGCGCCCCCGCGCAGCGTCACGCTCACCGGGTCCGCGACCTACTCCCGGGCCGTCCCGTACGCCTTCACCGTCCCGGCCTGCGGGCAGACGCTCTACCGCAGGGTGACCGTCTCCACCTTCCCGCAGGCCGCGAACGGCACGCGCAGCCGGACCGAGACGGTCCGGGGCGAGCCGTGCGGCGCGCCCCCGGTCGAGAGCGTGGACATCGCCGCCTGGAACGGCACCGCGGCGACCGTGCGGATCCGCGCGGGCGGCCCCGGCCGGGTGCTCCTGCGCGCCACCTTCACCCGCGGGGACGGTGACGGCCCGGCCAGGACCCTGGAGACGCAGACCAGGACGCTGTCCGGGGAGACCGGCTACAGCGTGACCCTCTCCCGGCCCGCGGCCGAGGTTCCCTGCGGCGCGCGGGCGGTGCTGGGGGTGACGGTCGTCACCGACCGGCCCGCGGCCAACGGCGCCCAGACCAGGGAGATCACGGTCAGGGGGCCGGAGTGCGCGCCGCCCTCGGTCTCGATCGACTCCTTCGACGGCACCACGGTGGGCTTCCGGGTGCGAACGCCGGACACCTCTCCGGTGACCGTGCGGCTCGGGTTCGCGCAGAAGGTCGTCACCCGCGGGGACGCGCTGACCAGCACCACGCAGGAGCTCCGGCTGTCCGGGGCCACCGACTACACGCGCCGGATCACCGGGGAGTTCGCCGCGCTCCCCGACTGCGGGGGACACGCCGTCCGGCTGGTGACGATCACCACCGTCCCGGCGGGTGAGATGGCCGCCCGGGACGTGCGGCTCGACCTGCCCGCCTGCACGTCCAGCCCGCGGCCGGACCCCTCCCCGCGGCAGGAACCCACCGGGGGCGCGGAAATCCCGGACGGAACCGGCGAAGACGACATCTTGTGAGGCAACCAAGCGTGCGCTAGCTTGGCGATCGATGACCGTTGACACGCTCACCTACTGGGACGCCTGCCGTCGCGGCGAGTTGGTCATCCAACGCTGCACGGCCTGCGACCGGCGGGTGCACCTGCCCGCCCCCGAATGCCCCCACTGCGGCGGCACCGACCTGCCCTACGAACCCGTCTCCGGCGACGGCACCGTGCACACCTTCACCGTGGTGCACCGCTCGTTCGTGCCGGAGTTCCGGGGACGGGAGCCGTACGTGCTGGCCTGGATCGACCTGCCCGAAGGGGTACGGGCGTTCGGGCAGGTGGTGGAGTGCCCGCCGGACCTGGTTCGGATCGGCATGCCGGTGCGCGTGACCTTCGTCGACGACCTGCCCCAGTGGAGGCCCGCTTGAGCAAGCTCGGCAACGTCCTGATCCCCGTGGACGACCTGGACGGGGCGATCGCCTTCTACTCGGGTGCCCTGGGGTTGGCGGTCAGGTTCCGCGACGGCGACCGGTTCGCGGCCCTGGACGGCGGGGGCGCCACGGTCGCGCTGGTGGCGGCCGGAGAGCGCGTCGCGGGCGAGGCCACCGCCCCCTCGTACAAGGTGGACGACGTCGCGCGGGCCGCGCGGGAGCTGGCGGAGGCCGGAGCCGTCCTGGTCCGGGAGCCCGAGGCCGGTCCGCACGAGGTCAGAGCCGTGCTCCGCGACCCGTCCGGCAACGTCTTCGTCCTCTACTCACCCCGCTGACGCCCCTCGCCCGCGACCCACCCCGCCCCCTCCCCCGAACGGAGGCCAGCCATGGCGCGCCCGACCCCGGCAGGCAGCCCCTACGGCAACTACGCCCACGCCGTCCTGACCGCCAACGCCCTGCGCACCCCCGACCGGGTCGCGCTGACCTACTGCGGCGAGCAGAGCTTCACCTACGCCGAACTCGACCGGCTCGTCAACAGGCGCGCCCACGCGCTGTCGTCCGCCGGGGTCGAGCCGGGGCAGCGGGTGGCCGCGCTCCTCAACGAGACCCTGCACGTGGCCGAGGTCTACCTGGCGGCGGCCAAGCTCGGCGCCGTCACCGCGGCGCTCAACCCGTACTGGCCGGTCGACACCCTGCGGGCGGTCGTCGCGCACTCCCGGGCCGACACGTTCGTCTACGACTCCACCGTCGAGCGCGCCGTGGCGGAGATCCGGCCGCGACTGCCGGAGATCACCCGCTGGATCAAGGTCGGCGGTCCCGGTGCGGACGCCGTCGACCTGGACGCGCTCACCGGTGACGCCCCCGAGGAGGAGCCCGCGCTGGGCGCCTCCGGCGACGACCCGCTGGCGCTCTACTACACCTCGGGGACGACCGGGCTGCCCAAGGCCGTGGTCCACACGCATGCCTCGTCGCTCGCCACCGCGCAGATCTGGCTGGACGTCCCGCGCGCCGAGGACTCGGTGCTCGGCACCGGAGCGATCATCTGGGGCATCGGCTTCCCCGCGCTGGTCGGCCCCGCGCTGTACGCGGGCATGCGGCTGGTGCTGGAACAGGACTGGGGCCCGGGGAACTTCCTGAAGGTCGTCCCGCGCGAGCGGGTCACCCACGTCTCGCAGATCCCCTCCTTCTACGCGGCGCTGCTCGGGTCGGACGAGCACGAGGGGGTGGACCTGTCGTCCCTGCGGGTCATCATGCTGGGCGGCGAACCGCTCCCCGCGGCGCTGCTGGCCAGGATGAAGGAGCGGCTCCCCGACGCGGGCGTCTACTCCTACTACGGCCAGACGGAGGCGCCCTACACCTGCTTCGGCCGGGTCGACGACGGCAGCACCCCGCTCGGCTCCTCCGGCCGGGCCAGGACCGGCAACGCCGTGCGCGTCACCGGCCCCTCCGGCGAGCGGGTGGTCGGCGAGGTCGGTGAGATCAACCTCGCCGGGCCACACCGCATGGCCGGGTACGACGGGCTGCCCGACAAGACCGCGGAGGTGCTGCGCGGCGAGTGGTACGTGGGCGGCGACCTGGGCGTCCTCAGCGAGGACGGCACCCTGACCGTGCTCGGCCGCCGCGAGGACTCCATCCTGAAAGGCGGAGTCTGGTCGCAGCCCTCGTCGGTCGAGGAGGCCGCGGTGGCGCTGGACGGCGTCGCCGAGGCCGGGGCGGTCGGGGTGCCCGCGCAGGCCGAGGGCCGGGACGCGGTCGAGCAGCGGATCCTGCTGGCGGTGGTCGCCCGGTCCGGCCACTCGCTCGACCCGGCCAAGGTCGCCCTCTCCCTCGCCGAGGCCCTGCCCGCCCACCGGCGCCCGGACCACGTCGTCGTCGCCCCCGAGCTCCCCCACTTCCAGGACGCCTCCGGCGGGCCGGGCAAGCTGCTGCGGCGGGAGATCCGGGACAGGTACCACCACCTCCTGGACGAGGCGTGACCGAGCCGACGGGCACGCCGGCGGGCGCGGCCGCCCCACGGACCCCTCTGACGGAGGACACGTGAACGAGCGAGCCAGGGAGCACCGCGGCTTCGCGGACACCTCCGGCGGAGGACACGTGAACGGGCGAAGCGCGCGGGCCGATGAGCGCGGCCGCTTCGCGGACGCGTCCGGCGGAGGAGCCGCCCGCGAGCGGGCCGCGCCTTTCGAGCACGAGGTCAAGGCGCTGCTGCGCGAGTACGGCGTGACGGTGCCGCGGGGGGTGACGGCGGACTCTCCCGGCGAGGTCGCCTCCGCCGCCGGGGAGCTGGTCCCGCCCCTGGTGGTCAAGGCCTTCGGGCCGGGACTGGTGCACAAGTCGGACTCCGGGGCGGTACGGCTGGGGCTGGCCGGCCCGGCCGAGGCGGAACGGGCCGCCGTCGAGATGCTCGCCGGGCTGGCCCGCCTGGGCATCGCCCCCGACGGCTTCCTCGTCGAGGAGCAGGCCGCGCCGGGGGTCGAGCTGATCGTCGGCGTGGTGCGCGACCCGGGCTTCGGGCCCGTCCTGCTCGCCGGGCTGGGCGGCGTCTGGACCGAGGTCCTGCGTGACACCGCGCTGCGCCTGTGCCCGGTCTCCGAGGACGACGCCCGGCGGATGCTCGCCTCCCTGCGGGGCGCGCCGCTGCTGGACGGTCACCGGGGCCGCCCGCCAGCGGACGTGGACGCCGTGGTCCGGCTGCTGCTCGCGATCGGCGGGCGGGGCGGGCTGTGGGAACGGCTGGAACTCGGCGAGTTCGAGATCAACCCGGTGATCGCCACCGGGGACGGCGCCGTCGCGGTGGACGCGCGCTACCTGCCCGCCCCGCAGGCGCCCCGGGCCCGGCGGGCACCTCTGGTCCGGCAGGCGCCCGCCGCTCCGGAGACGACCGGCACCGCGCGAACACCCGCCGCCCCGCGGCCACCCTTCCCGCCGGAAAGCGCCGGGCGGCGAGCGCAGGACTTCACCGCGCTGTTCGAGCCCAGGGCCGTGGCCGTGGTGGGGGCGTCGGCGGGCAGGCCGAACTTCGGGAACATGTTCCTGGAGTTCTACAAGGCCACCGGGGTACCGCTGGTCGCGGTGCACCCCGAGGCGGACGAGATCAACGGCGTGCCCGCGGTGCCCACGCTCGCGGACGCGGACGCCGACTACGCGCTGGTCGCCGTACCGGCCGGCCGCTGCGCCGACGTCGTACGCCAGGCGTCGGGCGTGCCGTTCGTCCAGGTGATGAGCGGCGGGTTCGGCGAGGCCGGGGCGTCCGAGCTGGAGGCCGGGCTGGTCGCCGCCGCGCGGGAGGCCGGGACGCGGCTGCTCGGGCCCAACTGCATGGGCGTCTACAGCCCGCGCGGCCGCCAGACCTTCGTCGGCGGGCGGCAGGGACCGCCGGGGCACGTGGCGCTGATCTCGCAGAGCGGCGGGCTGGCCGGTGAGGTGATCAAGGTCGGCGAGCGGCGCGGGCTGGCGTTCAGCCGGGTGGCGACGGTCGGCAACGCCGCCGATGTCACCCCGGCCGAGCTGCTGCGCTGGCTGGCCACGGACGAGCACACCTCGGTCGTCGGCATGTACCTGGAGGACCCCCGGGACGGCCGGGCCCTGTTCGAGGCCCTGATGTCGGTGCGCGGCCGGCTCCCCGTCGTCCTGCTGGTCGGCGGCCGGAGCGGCCAGGGCCGCAGGGCCGCGGCCTCCCACACCGGCGGCATGGTCGGTGACGGCCGCGTCTGGCGGGCCCTGGCGGACCAGGCGGGCGCGGCCCTCGTCACCGGCCAGGACGACCTGGTCGGCACCCTGTCGTTCTTCCAGTCCCACGCCCCCCGGCTCGCCCGCGCCGCCCCCGGCGCGCCCGAGGACCCCTCCGTCCTGGTGATCGGCCCGAGCGGCGGGGCGAGCGTGCTGGCGGCCGACGTCTTCGACGCGGCGGGACTGGACCTGGCACCGCTGCCGGACGGGACCGGGAAGGCGCTCGGCGCCCTGGGCGCCGGGGCGGCGGGGACGTCGTCGGCCAACCCGCTGGAGATCCCGGTCGGCCCGCGGGCCCGCCCGGAGCTCGTCCGGGAGGTCGTCACGGCGATCGTGGCGCGACGGCCGTACCCCGATGTCGTCGCGCACGTGAACGTGCAGAGTTTCTTCACTTTCGGCACCTCCGCCGACCCCCTGTACGCCTACGCCCGCGACCTCGCCCGGGCCCAGGAGGAGCTGCCGGAGGTCAGGATCACCCTGGTGTGCAGGAACGGGGAGTGCGCGCCGCCCGGGGTCGAGGACGAGGTTCGTGCGATCACGGCCCGCGCCGGGATCCCCGTCTACCGCTCGATGGAGGCGGCCGCCGTGGCCGTCGCCGCCGCCAAACGTTTCACCCGAGGAGCTTGAGATGGGTCTTCTGGACGGCAAGGTCGCGCTGATCACCGGTGGGGCCAGGGGGATGGGCGAGTCCCACGTGCGGCTGTTCCTCGCCGAGGGGGCCCGGGTCGTCTTCGGGGACGTGCTCGGCGACGAGGGCAAGACGCTCGCGGAGGCCACCGGGGCGCTCTTCGTCCACCAGGACGTCACGAGGCCGGAAGACTGGGAGCGGGCGGTGAACACCGCGCTGGAGACGTACGGCAGGCTCGACGTCCTGGTGAACAACGCCGGAATCCTCACGTTCCGCCGCATCGCCGACATGACGCCGGAGGAGTTCGACCGGGTTCTCGACGTCAACCTCAAGGGCACCTGGCTGGGCGTCAAGTCCGTCATCGACCCCATGAGGGCCGCGGGCGGGGGCTCGATCGTGAACATCTCCTCGATCGAGGGCTTCATCGGCGCCGCGGGCCTGTCCGCCTACTCCGCCTCCAAGTTCGGCGTCCGCGGGGTGACCAAGGCCGCGGCCCGCGAACTCGCCCCCTTCGGGATCCGCGTGAACTCGGTGCACCCCGGCGCCATCGACACCCCCATGGTCGCCGACCCCGGCATCGCGGCCGAGGTGGACGGTGCGGCGTTCGTGAAGTCCATGGTCATCAAACGCTTCGCCGAGCCGGTCGAGGTCTCCCACCTGGTGGCCTTCCTCGCCTCGGACCGGGCGAGCTACTGCACCGGCAGCGAGTTCACCGTCGACGGCGGCCTCCTGACCGGCGCGGGCTACTAGGGTCTGCCGCCCTGCGGGCGCCAAGCCGTTGCCGAGGGTGACGGTCCAGCGGACGGTGATGACCCGGCCGCCGCCGGAGGACAGGCGGCGGAGCCGGCCCGGTTCCGCTCCCCGGTGGCTCCGCGGTCCGACGACGAGGCCGTAAGCATGGGCGACCGGTCCGGTGCGGAGCACGGGCCTGTCGTGGGAAGGCGCCCACCCTCGGCGTTGCGGTCGTGCGTCGAGTTGCCCCTCCACCCGGCGGATACTACAGTCCTCCAAGGATTTATGGAGGACTGTCGATGGGTGAGACGACGGGCAAGACGGCGCTGTTCGAGGCGTTCGCCGCGGTCGGCAAGGCGCTGGCCTCGGCGAAGCGGCTGGAGCTGGTGGACCTGCTGGCCCAGGGGGAGCGCTCGGTCGAGGCCGTGGCGACCGCGGCCGGCCTGGGGGTGACCACCGCCTCCAACCACCTGCAGATCCTCCGGCAGGCCGGCCTGGTGGCCACCCGCAAGGAAGGCACCAGGGTCTTCTACCGGCTGGCCGGCACCGACGTGGCCGCCCTCTGGGCGCACCTGCGCGAGGTCGCCTCGGCCCGTCTCGCCGAGGTCGATCGCGCCCGCGCCGCCTACCTGGGCGCCGACGACACCGAGGAGGTCACCCGCGAGCAACTGCTGGCCCGCGTCGCGGCCGGCGACGTCACCGTGATCGACGTGCGACCGGCCGAGGAGTACGCCGCCGGGCACATCCCCGGCGCCATCTCCGTTCCCCTGGACGAACTCGCCGCCCGCCTGGCCGAACTGCCCGCCGACGGCACCGTTGTGGCCTACTGCCGGGGCGCCTACTGCGTGCTGTCCCACGAAGCCGTGCGCCGGCTGACCGCCGGCGGCCTCCGAGCGGCTCGGCTGGCCGACGGCATGCTGGAATGGCGTCTGGCCGGCCTGCCGGTCGCCGTGTGAACGCCCCGCGGGCGACGCCGGCGGCGGCGGCGGCGGCCGGACGTGCGTGCGACTCCACGCCCTCGCGCCCCCTGGCGTCGTGACCACCCGCGCCCCCCTGGCGTCGCCGTACCACCCGCGCCCGTCCCGCCCGGCGGGCGCCCCCTCGGAAGCCCCGCGGCGGACGGCCGTAGCCGCCGCCCGAACACGACCCCGTCACCCGGCCGGTCCCGTCCCGGCCCTTGAGGCCGGCCGGCCCGACACCACTGGAGAACGATGCGCCACCCCGCAGCCACCACCGCCGACGCGCCCTCCGCGGCGCAGAAGCACATCCTGACCGTCCTGGTGATCTCCCAGGTCCTCAGCGGCGCCGGGCTCGCGGCCGGGATCACCGTCGGCGCCCTGCTGGCTCAGGAGATGCTCGGCTCCACCGGCCTGGCCGGGGTACCCAGCGCCTTGTTCACCGCCGGTTCGGCACTCGCCGCCGTCGCCGTCGGCCGCTTCTCCCAGCGCCGCGGCCGCCGCCCGGGGCTGGCCGCCGGATACGCCACCGGCGCCCTGGGCAGCCTCGGCGTCGTCGTCGCCGCCGTCGCCGGCAACGCGCCCCTGCTGTTCGCCGCCCTGTTCGTCTACGGCGCCGGCACCGCGACCAACCTCCAGGCCCGGTACGCGGGAGCCGACCTCGCCGAGCCCCGGCACCGTGGCCGCGCCGTCAGCACCGTCCTGGTCGCCACCACCGTCGGCGGCGTGGTCGGCCCCAACCTCGCCTCCGCCACCGGCGCCCTGGCCCACTCGGTCGGCATTCCCCATCTCGCGGGGCCCTTCCTGCTGGCCACCGCCGCCTACGCCGCCGCCGCGGTGGTCCTGGCCGGGTGGCTGCGCCCCGACCCGCTCCTGCTCGCCCGCGCCCTCGACGCCCGGACCCCCACCGCGACGGGCACCGCCGAGGAGCGCGGCTCCACCGGCGGCACCCCGCGTGGCGGAGCGGGCGGCGTCACCCTCGGCGCCGCCGTCATGGTCCTCACCCAGCTCGTCATGGTCGCGATCATGACGATGACCCCCGTGCACATGCACGCCCACGGCCACGGCACCACCGCCTCCGGCCTCGTCATCGCCATCCACGTCGGCGCCATGTACCTGCCCTCGCCGCTCACCGGGCTGCTCGTCGACCGCTTCGGGCGGCTGTGGATCGCCGCCGCCTCCGGCGTCACCCTGCTCGCCGCCGGCGTCCTCGCCGCCGCGGCGCCCCCCGCCTCCGTCCCGCTGCTCGCCACCGCCCTGGCGTTGCTGGGGCTCGGCTGGAACTTCGGCCTGGTCAGCGGTACCGCCATCATCACCGACACCGTCCCCCTGGCCACCCGTGCCAAGACCCAGGGGCTGGTCGACGTCGCCATCGCCATCGCCGGCGCGGGCGGCGGCATGGCCTCCGGCGTCGTCGTCGCCGTCGGCGGCTTCACCGCGCTGTCCCTCGGCGGCGGCATCCTCGCCCTGGCCGTCCTCCCCGTCATCGCCTACGCCGCCCGGCCCCGGCCCGCCGCCGGGCGGTGACCCGGCCCGCGACCGCGAACGCCGGCCACCGGCCGGCGAGGTGACGATCCGACGGGCAGCGTTCATCTCTCATACGTGTTCTCTCCCCCGGGTGTTTACGCAGGCCCATGCCGGTGTCCGGGGAATTTGGGCGCCGGCGCGGAACGGACCGTCCACAACCGACTTTTCATCCGTTTACAAGTCAAGCCCAAGAGGTCTATCCAAAGCTGATCTTCTGGAGGAGAAAAGAAACGACGCCTCGTTCGCCTGAGGCCGACCGTACCGCCCGTGTCACAACATTAGCTCCATACAACCTAAAACCGTATATTCACCCACAAAAGGGTCATAAAACAGTCGCCGCATCTACTGGTGTCAGGGTGAAGGCATGGATTTCCGGGTTCTGGGTCCCTTCGAAGTACGTGACGCCGGCGCCCCCGTCGGTCTCGGCGGGCCACGGCAGCGCGCCGTCCTGGCCCGGCTCGTGGTCGCGGCCGGCGCGGTCGTCCCGACGGACACGCTGATCGACGACCTGTACCGGGGCACGCCACCGGCGACCGCCCTCGCCTCGCTCCACGTCTACGTGTCGAACCTGCGCCGCGCCCTGGAGCCGGAACGCGCCCCGCGGACACCCCCCCGGCTCCTCGTCGCGCGACGGCCCGGCTACCGGCTCGCCACGACCGACATCGACGCGCTGCGGTTCGGCAGGCTCGTGTCCGACGCGGAGCAGGACCCCTCCCCTCAGACGCTCGCCCGCCTCGAGGAGGCGCTGGGGCTCTGGCGCGGCCTGCCGTACGGCGAGTTCGCGAGCGAGCTGTGGGCGGTGGCCGAGGTGAACCGCCTGTGCGAGCTGCGCCTGGTGGCGGTCGAGCGCCGGGCGCGGGTGCTGCTGGATCTCGGACGGCCCCAGGCGGTGATCCACGACCTGGAAACCGAGATCGGCGAGCACCCGCTGCGAGAGCGACTGTGGTGGTTGCTGGCCCTCGCGCTCTACCGCAACGGACGGCAGGCCGACGCGCTGGGAGCGCTGCGCCGGGCCAGAGGACTCATCGCCGACCAGATCGGCCTGGATCCCGGCCCCGAGCTGCGGGCGCTGGAGGAGGACATCCTCCGTCAGGATCCGTCGCTCGCCCCGCGGCCCGAGCCCGTCTCGGTCACGCCGGCCGCGAGGGCCGTGACCTCGCTTCGAGCCCCCGCCGCCGAGGAGAGGCCCTCGCACGGGCGGGACCTTCAGCTCGCCGAGATGGAGGCCATGCTCGGCCGCGGGACCGTGAACGCCATCGCGGTGAGCGGCGAACCGGGCATCGGCAAGACCTGGCTCCTGGACGCCTTCCGCGAGCGGTGCGCCGAGTCGGATCACCTCGTGCTCTGGGGCGGCTGCCAGGATCTCGAACAGGCCCTTCCCCTCAGACCGTGGATCAGGATCCTCACCTCGCTGGCGCGGATCCACCCCCCTCCCGACCGCCAGGCGTTGGCCGGACTTCTCGACGAGGAGACGCCTGAAGGCTCGACGGAGAGGGCGCGGCTCCAGCGTCACCAGGCGATCGCCGGATGGCTCACCGCCGCGGCCCGGACGCGGCCACTCGTGATCATCATGGACGACCTGCACTGGGCGGATCAGGCGACGCTGGAGCTGACCGGCGACGTGGTCACGCTCATCCTCGACTCGGGACGGAACGTCCCGCTCACCCTGGTGGCCGCGTACCGGGACAGCGCCCGGCCCTCCGGCGTCGACGCCCTGCTCAACAGGTGTGCTCGCTGCGACCTGCTCCGCGTCCGCCTCAACGGTCTCGACCCGGCCACGGTCCGGGGGATCGCGGCCGACCTGGGCACCGAGATCGACGAGGCGACGGCCCGCGTGCTCACCCGGCGCACCGGAGGCAATCCCTTCTTCGTCCGGGAGACCGTCCGGGTGCTCGCCCAGGGTCGCCCGCTGGACACCGTTCCCGACGCGGTGGCCCGCCTGATCCACCAGCAGCTCGCGGCCGTCGGCCCGCACGTGAGCGACGTCCTGCAGGCGGCAGCCGTGATCGGCAGAGAGTTCGACGCGGACGTCGTGGCCGAGGTACGGCCGGGGCCCGTGTACGACCTGCTGGATCAGGCGGTCAAGTCGGGGCTGGTCGTGACCGTGGCGAACCGGATGGCCTTCGCGCATGACCTGGTGCGGGAGACCCTCCTCCGGGAGATTCCGCCCCTGCGTAAGGCGATCATCCATCGGGACACGATGAACGTCCTCGCCACCCGGCCGGGCGTCGACGTGGCGGTCATCGCCCAGCACGCCATCGAGGCCGGCCCGACGGCGTACGGGGAGGCGGCCCGTTGGTCGGCCGCGATGGCCGAACAGGCGAGCCTCCGCCTCGCCTATCGCGAGGCGGCCACGTGGTGGTCCCGCGCGGTGGAGGCCCACGGCGCCTCCTCCGGCGCCCCCGCCGATCACGTCGAGCTGCTGCTCCGCCAGGTTCACGCGCTGCTGGAGGCGGGCGACGTCCTCGCCGCCAGAGACGTGCGCGGCCAGGCGATACGCATCGCCGACCGCGTGGACGGGCGAGACCGCCCCATGCTGGTCGCGCGGGCGCTCACCGCGCTCGACGCTCCCTGCATCTGGAATCTCCGCAACCCCTACGAGGCGGTGGAGCTCCGGCTGGTTCGCCGGTTCGAGCTGGCGCTGCGCGCGCTCCCCGGGAACAGCGGGGCCGAACGCGCGCGGCTGCTCGGCGGTCTGGCGCAGGAACTGTACGACGGGACCGACGACCCCCGCTGTCACACCTATTCGGCGGAGGCGGTCGAGATCGCCCGGCGGTGCGGGGATTCGCATCTCCTGATGCGGATGCTCAACGCGCGCTACCTCTCCATACCCGGCACCTTCTATCCCCGGCAGGTGCTGCGCGTCGCCGAGGAGCTGGAGGACCTGGCCCTGAAGACGCAGACGCCCGAGTTCGAGCTGCTCGCGCGCATGATGCTGACCCACCGCCGGTTGGAGGAGTTCGATCTGGCGAGAGCGGACGAGGCGGCCGAGCGCTGCGACGCCATGCTGGCCTGGATGCCGCTGCCCTGGCCGCGCTTCCAGCACACGTTGTGGCGCGCGGGGCGGCTCACGCTCGCGGGACGGTACGACGAGGCCGAGGACCTCTACGCCGAAGCCGACCGGCAGACCGAGTCGATCGGCATGTGGTACCGGAGCTCGGTGGTCGCCTTCGGCCGCATTCTCCTTCGGTACCAGCGTGGACGCATCGCCGAGGCGGCTCCGCTGATCGACTCGGTGACCGGCGTCAACTCCGGCGGCGATCAGGCGCTGCGCGTCCTGCTGCTCTGCGCCCAGAACAGGGTGGAAGAGGCACGCGGCCTGACCCGGGACGGGTGGCTCCCGCTTCCCCGCGACTGGTCGTGGCTGACCCTCACCTGCCTCCAGGGAGCCGCGCAGGTGGCGGTCGGTGACATCCGGGCATGTGCGGCCACCTACTCGGCTCTGCTGCCCCACAGCGGACGGATATCAGTGGGCACCGCCATCGCCTTCCTGGGCCCCGTGGACTGGTTCCTCGCGTCGCTCGCCGCCACGATCGGGGACCGGAACGCGGCGACGCGGCATCTGACCACGCTCGCGCGGCTCGCCGGAGAAGCGGGACTGCCGGCCTGGAGAGAACGCGCGACGAGCACGGACCTGTCCGCACCCGGATGGCACCGGCCGCTGCCGCAGGCGGGATGACAGGAGCCGGGCGGGGCCGGAAGACGCGAGGGTGGCCCCGGCACGCGCCGGGGCCACCGGGGACTATCTCAGACCCACCTGTAGTCGAGCGAGATGCCCATGCCGGGGGGGTTGGACGCGCTCGGGATGTTGCCCCTGCTGTTGGCGCTGACGTTGTAGTAGGAGTCGACGTAGTCGTCGTCGTCCTTCGTCCAGCCGCTGGGCAGGCCCGCGATGATCTTGTCGGCCAGCGGGACGTACTGCCCGTAGCCGCTGGCGACGAGCGCCGCCTCCACGATGGCGCGAGCGAGCCCGGACAGGTCCGCGTTCTCGTCGTGCTCCATGAAGACCACGTCCAGCGAGGTCCACTTGAAGTTGTTCCACTCGATCAGGGTCTGGCCCGGGTTGTAGGTGGCGTTCTCCTTCTGGATGTACGGCATCCAGACCTGGTCGACACGCGCGGTGCCGTCACTGCCCAGGCCCGTGACCCAGGCGTAGATCTCCGGTCCGCCCTTGTACCAGGGCTCGTGGTCGTTGATGTTCCGGACGCCGTCCAGAATCTGCACCGGCCGCGTCTCAGCCGCGTTCTGCTGAGCCTGGGGCTGGGGCTCCTCGGTGACCGCCCG
Organism: Streptosporangium fragile; assembly: GCF_039534445.1. NCBI lineage: Bacteria > Bacillati > Actinomycetota > Actinomycetes > Streptosporangiales > Streptosporangiaceae > Streptosporangium > Streptosporangium fragile. The sequence continues at coordinate 34,227 of NZ_BAAAVI010000071.1, forward strand.
GTCGATCCCGGCGACGCCCGCCTCCTTCAGGCGCTGCCGGACGAAGCGCTGCGCCAGCTCGACGGACTTCTGCTCGTCGAGGCCGACCACGAGCACCGGGCGCTCGGGCGCCTTGAAGGCGTCGAGTTCGTGGCTGCGGCCCTTCGCGTCGAAGGCGACGACGGTGCGGACCGTCTTCTCGTCACCCGACGGGGTGGCCATCACCAGCGCCTCGCCCGCCGAAATCCGCTCGACCATCTTCGGGTCGATCCGGATCTGCAGCAGCGACTCCTCGGCCTGGACGCCCTTGAGCTTGAGGATCTCGCTGTTGGCGTTGCGCGCGTACTCGGCGACGCCCTTCGCGCTCGGCACCGAGCCGAGCAGCGCCGCCAGGTCGGCCTGGCCGTCGTCGGTCAGCTCGCGGACGAGCGCGTCCCGGAACTGCTGCTCGCCCAGCCGGCGCGCCACCTCCCCGGCGAGGTGGCGCTTGTAGCCGTCCATGGCGACTGCCCGGTCGTTGGCGGCGGACGCCGCCGCCTGCGACGGCTGGGCCGGCGAGGCCGTCGCGGCGGGCGAGGCGGCAATGCCGGCGAGGGTGGTGGCCAGGGCGAATGCGGCGATTGTGGCGGTCTTCTTCACGTGGACCTTCCTCACGCATGGGGGGGACAGTCCGAGCGGAGACCGGCGGGTTCGGCGGGACGGCGTCACGGGAAACGCGCGTCGTCACCGGGCGGGAGCCGGTGCGGTGCTCGGGCAACATCGACACCGCGGCGGCCGCGTGGACGACGTCCACACCGCGCGGTGTCTCCGGTGCTGAAGCAGCGTCACACCGGACCCTTGTGAGTCACTTATAACGCCGTACCAGTCTCACCCTGCCGCTGCCGCGGGTGGTGAACCCCCTCGCCACCGGCGCTCTCCCGGCTCCCCGAGGAGTGGCGGGCCGATTCCGTCGAGCGGCCGACGCGGTGACGGCCGTGTAGGACTTGTGAGGTCACAAGGGGTCTTCCAGACCGGGCCCAGGCCGGCCTGGGCCGCTCGCGGAGGAGCCCGGCTCCCGCCCCACGACCACCGACGACTGCCGGGCGGCCGCCATCCGGGGCGGTGGAGGATAGCCCGTCCGGGGTGGAACCGTCAAGAGACCCTGGACGTGGCGGCGAAGGTGTTGCAGGCGCCGGGGCCCTTCCCCTGGAAGCCTCGGGTCAGCCAGTATGCCTGGTTCTTGGCCTTGCCGTGGGTGGAGCTGTCCGTGCCGAGGAGCCGGAGGTAGGCGAAGTCCTCCTTGGAACGGTCCAGGGAGTGCCGGACGCTGCCGATGAAGGCGCCGCTCAGGCAGTCGGCCTGGAGCTCGTACCTGCGCTGATCGGCTCTGAACGCCTTCGTGGTGGGGTGCTTCCAGTAGAAGAAGGCGTGGCTGATCCCGGTGTACTCCTGGACATGGTGGCCGTACTCGTGGGCGATGACCTGGAACAGGAACAGGCTATCCGCGTCGTCGAGGGCGGCCTTGTCGAGGAGGACGACGATCGTCTTGTCCTCCCCGCAGTAAACCGCCTGGGCGCCCTCGGGAAACTCGCCGCAGCCGTCGTCCACGCCGGAGCGGGTGACGATTTTCAGCTTCGGCGTGGAGAAGTGCAGCCCCGCCTTGGCGAACTGGCGCGTCCAGCTCTTGTCGAGGCACTTGAGGATGGCGGCGAGGTAGCTCTCGGCGCCCTTGGCGGAACCGACATGGCGGACCGGTGGCTCCGGGCAGTTCTGCGGCTCCAGTTCACCTGTCTTGTAGATCGGGTTGTCGACCAGCGCGGTCTTGCCCGTGGGGACCGGTCTGAGCGGGTCGTCGGCGACCGCGTCGGCCGTGCCGGTGAGGAGCAGGCTCGCCAGCGCGCCGGAGACTACCCGCAGAAGGGGGAGGTGCATGATCTTCAGCCCATTGAGGTTCGGACTCGCGTCCGGGATGTCCGGGAGAACGTCGGCCACGAGGCGCGGCCACGCCCACGAGTGATGTCGTGAAGAAGTCTGCTCACACCGGCTTGGCGGTGACTTGCAACCCTCTTGGAGATCAACTCCGCCGCACCGCTGCGTCCGGCCGGACGCAGCGGTGCGGTTCCGGCTGGACAGACCGGTGAACGGACCGTGGACGTGTTCGCGACTCGCCCTGTCACAGCCTCGACGGTTCACACGGGGCTGACGTCCGTCCTCCAGCGCCGGGCGACCCGCAACAGCGTCCCCGGCCGCAGCAGGGTGTTCGGATGGGCGCGCATGTTGGCCACGTCCAGGAAACGGCGGTGCACCTCCCGGTCGACCAGAGAAGCACGCAGGACGGCATCCATCACGACTTTGGCCGCGCGGTCCTGTCTGGTGGGTGTGGCGGACGAGTGCGGCAGCAGTGCGTCGCTTGCCGCGGACGTCTGCCAGGCGGCGGCGACGACCTTGTCGACGTTCTCGAAGTAGTCACGTGCGGGCTCCGACAGGGACGGCCCGCCCCTCAGGTATTCGTCGAGGCACGCGGCGTGCAGACCCGCGCTCGACATGCCCTGCCCGTAGATGGGGTTGAAGGAGGCGACCGAGTCTCCCAGCGCCACCAGCCCGCCCGGGAACCGGCTGAGCCGGCTGAAGGCTCTCCTGCGGTTGTCCGGGTGGCGGTAGGTGGCCACGCCTCCGAGCATCCTCTCCAGGCCGACGGCCTTGCCGAAATGGCCGCTCGGATCCTGCCGGCACCTCTCAAGGAAGTCCTCGGTGTCGCGGACGGGCCGTTCCCGTGCGTAGCCGGTGACCACGACGATCCAGCGGTTCCCCTCCACCGCCGCCATGCTTGCCAGCCTCGGCATGCCGGAGTCCGGCAGGGACAGCGAGTGGACGGCGAGCATGCCGGAGTCAGCCGGGTCCCGGGTGAAGAGGGCCGTCGCGTATCCGAGGTCCACGTGGAGGCGCTCCAGCGCCGGAGGCTGCCAGCCCGCTCCGGCCAGCCACTCGCCCAACCGGCTGGACCTGCCCATGGCGTCCACCACGAGATCACTCGACAGGGTCTCGGAACCGTCCGCGTCGTCGCCTCCGGAGAACAGGACACCGCTGACCCTGCCCGAATCGAACCGCAGTCCACGGGCGCGCCCTTTGCGGAAGACCACGTTCCCGCACTCCGCCAAGCGGCTGTGCACGTACGACTCCAGGAACGGCCGCGTCGAACTGATCACCTCGTTGCCCGGGACCGGGACCTTGCGGTGGCCGTTGAGATAGAAGGCAGCGGTCGATCCGACGTCGGCGAGGACCGCCCCGCGCGACAGCATGCCGTCGGAGAAACCGGGGAACCACCTGTCCAGCTGAGTCCTGCCGGCATCCAGCAAAATGTGCATCTGCGCGCTCTGCGGGACACCTGGCCGTGGGCGATCCGCCGGTAGGTCATCGCGTTCGACGACGGTCACCTCATCGAAATGGCCACTCAGCACGCGGGCCGCGAGCACTCCGCCGATGCTGCCGCCAAGGACGATCGCGCGTCTCATTCCTTCTCCTCACTCATAGGAATGCGCCGGACTCACCGGGATGCGCCGGGCCGACCCGTGATGGAACGGCGGAAGGACGGAGGCCGGCGCGCCCTGCTGCATCCCCCACGGCCCCGAAGGGGTTCGGATTCGTTCCGGCGTCATGCCGTCTCGACGCCGCCGACATGCGGGAAAAACCGGAGCGGATCATCCGCCGCCCTGCCGCCGGAGCCGGTGGAAGCTTATCCGCGGGGACCACCCGGCACTTGAGTAATTTCCATCCGCCTGCCGGGGCGGCAGGTGAGTAGAAATTACTCAAGCCGGCGTGCCCCGCGAAGAATAAAGTCGGCCGGGCAGCCGTGGACCACGCCCGTCCACCGGAAAGACAGAAGGAGCGGAAAATGCAGCGAATCCTCGACCTGATCGAGCGGCGGAGACTCGCGCTCGACGAAACCGAATTCCTCAGGCGCATGGCGGATCCCGGAATCACCCCGGCGCGGAAGCTGAGTTTCGCCCCCGCCATGGCCCCCTTCGTCATGGCCTTCGCCGACATCAACAAGTACGTGCTTCGCGACGAGACGAGCAGCGACCCTCTCCAGCGGATAATCAACACGCATACGGAGGAGGACGACCACCACTTCGGCATGTTCCTGCAGGACCTGCGTGTTCTGGGATTCGACGACGCCGCGACCTTCACCGAAAGACTCGAAATGCTGTGGGGCGACGGCACCGCGAGGACGCGGCAGGTGGTTTACTCGCTCACCGGCCTCATCGCTCCCGCCGACCCGACGATGCGCCTGGTCATCGTCGAGGCCGTCGAGGCGGCGGGCAACCGGACCTTCGACAAGTGGCGTGACGTCGCCGAGGCGTTCCGGGCGGAGACCGGGAAGCAGCTGTACTACTTCGGCGAAGCGCATTTCGATCTCGAAAGCGGCCACGCGATGGGAACCGAGAACATCGAGAACGACCTCGCCGCCATCGTGCTGACCGAACAGCAGGAAAAGGAAGCGCGGGCGTTGGTCGACAAGGTGTTCCAGGGCTTCATCGACATGGGTGAAGAGTTGCTCGCGCATGTGGATCGGCAGGCCCAGAGGGTCTGAGAGCAACCCGACACGGTGATACGGGCCGGTTCACCGGCAGCGGGCCGCGGGACCGGGCCGGGCCGGGCCGGGCCGAGGTGGACACGATCATCGCCCGGACGGAATTCGCCGCCGGGCGCCGTCCAGACCACGTCTCCCCAGAGGACTCGGAACACGAAATGCCACAATCCATCTCTCCGCTGACAGCCGACGCCGTCGATCTCACGGACATGGATCTCTTCACCGAAGCTGCCGCCCCTTGGCGGATGTTCGACGTACTGCGTCGCACGTCCCCGGTTCACTGGCAACCCGAGCCTGCTCCGAACAAGGGATTCTGGGCGGTCACCCGGCACGCCGACATCGTGGCCGTCCTGAAGGACCCCGGCACATTCACGTCCGAGAAGTTCGTGACCCTCGAAGAGGTGGAAGACGACTCCGTCATCGCGGCACGCAGTTCCATGCTGGAGATCGACGGCCTGCGGCACACGGCACTGCGGCGTCTCCTGCAGCACCGGTTCACACACCGGGCGATCGCCGGGTACGCGGACCTCGTCCGCGACCTGACCGTCCGGACGCTCGACAACGCGCTCGCAGAGGGAACCAGTTTCGACTTCGTCAGCAAGATCTCAGCGGAATTCCCGATACAGGTGCTCGCGAGGATGATGGATGTTCCCGAGGGCGATACACACAAGTTCGTCGACTGGGGGAACCGCATCATCGCCGCCGGCGACAGTGACTACTCGGACGGCCACGGTGAGAACGCGAGTGGCGACGGTCATCGGAATCTGCCGTTCGGCAGCCCCGCCTCGCTTGAGCTTTTCCAATACGGACGGTCCCTCGCCGCGAAGCGGCGGGCGAACGCGGGCACGGACCTGGTCAGCCTCCTTGTCAACGGTGTGCCCGTCGACGGCGTCCCCCTGTCGGGCACCGAGTTCGACAACTACTTCCTGCTTCTCGTCCTCGCGGGGAACGAGACGACGCGCCACACCATATCCCACGCGATGCTCGCGTTGATGCAGAATCCGGAGCAGTTGGAAAGGCTCCGCGCGGACTTCTCGCTGATGCCGGACGCCGTCGAGGAGTTCCTACGGTGGGCATCGCCGGTTTACTACTTCCGCCGGACGGCGACCCGTGCTGCGGAAATCGGCGGCACGCCGATACAGGCCGGTGACAAGGTCGCCGTCTGGTTCGCGTCGGGCAACCGCGACGAGTCCGTGTTCGACGCGCCGTACCGCTTCGATGTGGGGCGGCAGAACAACGACCATCTCGCCTTCGGCAAGAGCGGACCGCATTTCTGCCTGGGCAGCGCGCTGGCACGCCTGGAACTCAAGATCATGTTTGAGGAACTGCTGCAGCGGATCAGCGGTGCCCGGCTCATCGGCCCGGTCAGGCGAGTGCGGTCGAATCTGGTCAATGGCATCAAGGAACTCCCGGTCGAGGTGACGCCGGCCTCAGGCGGATGATCGTCACCACGTTCACCCGGCCCGCCGGCACCCGGGACCGGCATCCGGCCGCGCTTTCCTGACGCGGGATGTCGTGCCCGAGCGCCCCGCCGACCGCCACACGCCCGAACCGGATCAGACCACCCCTCAGGACACGGTGCCCGAGGGTGACGCATGGATCGCCTGCGACGGCGCAGGACTGCCGAGGGAGAATGCCCTGAGGTGATGGGAGAGCTGGCGGCGGGTGGTCACCCCCACCTTTGTGTAAATCCGCTGAAGATGGTTGTCAACGGTGCGGACGGAGAGCATCAGCCGGGCCGCTATCTCCTTGCTGGACGCGCCGGTCATGGCCAGCAGAGCGATCTCCCGTTCCCGTTTCGTCAGCGGGGACGCGGTCACGCCGGGCGCGACGGCCGGCGCCAGCGCCGGCGTGCGGGCGCCCTGGCAGCGGGCGAGGGCGGACCGCGCGCGCAGGGTCGCCGCCGTAGCCCGGCGCGGTTGCTCCGCCTTCTGCCAGGCGGCGGCAGCAGCGGTGCCCGCCTCGGCGGCAAGCACATCCGCCCCGATGGCGTCAAAGGTCTCGGCGCAGATGATGAGGGCTTCAGGGTCCTTGGCAGCCAGTGCGACGGCGAAGGCGGCCCTGGCCGGGGCCAGCTCGCCGTCGCATCCGCGGGCGAGCTCGGAGAGCCTGACAGCGGCGGCCTCCGGCGCCCCCAACCGCGCGAGGTCGGTCAGCAGCAGCGCCTCAGATGTCAGGTGCCCGGCCGCGCGGGCCGCGCGAGCCGCCTCCCCGAGGACGTTCCGGGCTGCGGCGACCTCCCCCTCGGCCGCACGCAGCCAAGCCTCACCCAGACGCTCCTCCCCCGCCAGGTAACCCGTGGCGGGGAAGGAATCGCTCTCCCGCAGCGCGGCGCGGGCGGCCGCAAGGTCGCCCAGGACGGCCGCGGCGGCGGCGAGGCCGGACAGCGTCAGCCGCAGGATCTTGATGTGATGGTACGTGCGGGCCTGGGCCGCGGTCTCGGCGTACAGCCGGCGTGCGGTGACCGGATGCCCAGCCAGCCATTCGCTGCGGGCCATGTGAAATGTCAGCCACAGGTGGGGGAACCACGCTTTCACGGCGAGCAGTTCGGCCGAGCCCCGCATGCCCGTCCGCAGCGCCTGGGTGAAGGCGCCCGCCTCGGACAGCGCGAGAACCATGGACACCAGTTTCGACGCCGGGTGGGGCACGAGTACGGTCTCGTCCACATGGTGGCACGCCTCGTCGGCATGCTCGACCAGCCGGACCGCGGAACGCGTGTGACCTGTCACGGCCAAGGCGGCGGCCTTCATCTGCGCACCGATCATCCACGCGTTGGCGTCCGCGGCGTCGGCGATGTCGGACGGCAGGGAGTCGAGCAGGGCGACGGCGCGCGCGGGCCGGCCGGAGACCGCGAGCATGCATCCTTCGTTGAAGAGCAGGAGTTCCCGGCCCGCCGGGTCGCCGACCCGGTCACGGGCGGCGTCATTGATGGCCAACGCCTCGTCGACGCGAGCCCCCAGCCAGAAGAGGTTGTGCGTCCGGGCCCTGACGGCAGCCACCACCTCGCGTTCGCCGCAGGCGTTCTCGTGGGCCTCGGCCAGTACGGTGTCAGCCTGCCGGAACCTGCCGAGCTCCAGCAGCGCGTCGCCGAGCAGCAGGCGGCTCTCCGTGGTGTGGTCCTCAGGACGGAGACCGCTCAGCAGGGTCACCACCCCTCGGTAGTCGTGAGCGTGCCGGGCCAGGGCCGCGGCCCGGGTCAGCAGTGCGCGGTCGGCCGCCCCCGTGGCTTCCAGACGCCACATCGCGATCCGCAGGAGATCTCCCCTGCGACGCGCGCCGTGGGCCTCGATGCGCTGCGACTGGCGCAGGAGGATGGCCCGGCGGCGCAGAAGGGGCAGGTCCGCGCGTAGTGTCTCGCCGTACAGCGGATGGGCCAGCCTGACGCTGACGCGTCCTCCGTCCAGGGTGCCGCGGATGAGATCCATGCGTTCCAGCTCCGGCAGGATCCGCGTGCCGGCTTCGGCTTCGACGTCGGCGAGCGACACGGGCTCGCACAGCGCCAGCAGTTCCAGGACGGGGCGGGCCTCCGTCGCGGCGTCGGACAGGCGGGCCCTGATCAGCTCCGTGAGCCTGCTCGTGACGGCAAGCCCCCCGGTCAGCTCCCATATCTCGCCGTCGTAGGTGAGCCGTCCGCCGGCCAGCGAACCGAGCACGAGCTCGCGCAGACAGAGGACGTTGCCGCGGCTTACCGTGAGCAGTTCCCGGACGGCGTGCCGCCCCACGGCGCCCCCGAGGACCCGCGGCAGCAGGGCCTCCACCGCCTGGTGATCCAGCCCGTCGAGATCCACCCGGTAGACGGCGTCCTGCCGCAGCAGGGCGGCCACGGCCTCACTCATCGGCTGGTCGGACCGGACCGCGGCGATGACGAACACCACGCCGGCGTCCATGAGCTGCCGCAGGAGGACCGCGGACATGCTGTCCAGCAGGTGCAGGTCGTCGACCGACACCACCAGCCGCCGCTCGGGATCCTCCAGCGCCCGAGCCGCGGCGGAGAAGACCGCCACCGGATCGGACAGGTCCACTCCCGGCGGGACGAGGTGGGCGACCGCGCCGAAGGGAATCGCAGTGGCGGCGGCACTCGCCACGACCCGCCGCCCTCGCATGCCCGACCTGACCGCGTGGTCGAGGCACTCGTCCGCCAGCCGCGACTTCCCGACGCCCGCGGGGCCGTAGACGGCGAAGCCCTGTCCCCGCCGGTCCGCGATCGCCCGCCGGAAGACCGCCATCTGGGAGTCACGCCCCACCAATGGCCACGTCGTCACGTACTCTCCTTCCCTCATGGGTGACATCTCCGATCGGGACCGTTGACGCTCCGCCTCACCGAGGGCATCCGCCGGCCGGCCTGGCAAGCACACCCGAGGTCGCCGAGGAAGACGGTGACCGTCGACTTCCGAGCGCTTTCCCGCCCGTCTCACCCTCTCCGGGACGGTGACAGCCGGCGGCGGCGTTCGCCGCGCCGTGGCCGGCTGTCACCCGGCCGATGTCCGCGCGTCGGGCCGGTGCCGGGGCGGCCCGGTCGCGAGCCAGGCGGCCAGGCCGTCCGTCGCGAGGGCCCGCCGCCAGTCGTTCAGGGGTGGGCGGATGAGTCTGGGGGCGTGTCGTAGGTCGGT